>NZ_JADNDC010000007.1:78099-142650 GCF_015551645.1 Ruminococcus sp. D54t1_190329_F1 | reverse complement strand
TGTGTATACCCTTCCCTCTATGGCAGCTAACCTCCTATATCCACCAGGATCATCTCTGTCTCCAGAGGTCCTAACTTGTCGGGTAGAAACACCTATTACTAGGTATATCCCCCACAGATCCGTACGTGCCCAATTCAGGCATACGGCTCTTCACGACACTTATGCCTCAGATTATCCATATAGGCTCACATAAATACGTGGTCTTACTATAGGATGCTCCTTCAAAAACTGATTGAATCCATCCCATGTATAACTTTTCCTCTGACTACGCCTATTCATCCAAAAATAAAGAATCTGAATAACTCTCTTACGGAAGTTATCCATCATTTGATAGTTATCACTTATTCCATAATAATGGTAATACCCGATTAAAATCTGATTTACTTTTGCAAGAATATATTTCTTCTTTTCAAATCTCATGTCGCGTATAGTGATATTCATCTGTTTACATTTCTTCCGATATTTCTTATTGGCAGTTTTATGTTTTACTCTGAAATTACCGTTTCGGCTTTTGGAACAATAATGAGTGAATCCTAGGAAGTCAAATGTTTCTGGTTTGTTCCCCTGTCTTTTAAGGTTATCAGCAGCGAATCGACCAAAATAAATTAATCGAGTCTTTGATTCCTCTAAGGACAGTCCGAAGTGATTCATCCTTCTCTTAAGATGTTCATAAAAGAGTTCTGCGTCATTCTTATATTGAAAGCAGCACACAAAATCATCCGCATAGACAACTATGTCTGCATATCCTTTTAGCAGTGGTCTTATTTTCTCATTAAACCACCATACAAGAACATAATGCATATATATGTTCGCAATTATTGGTGAACATACGCTTCCCTGCCCGGCACCGAATTCGTTAACATAAAATTCTCCATTCTTAAGAATACCTGCTTTGAGCATCTTTTCTACCAGTCGGAGCACACTGTTATCTGTAATTCGTGATGAAATAAATTTCATTATCCAGTCATGATTCAAATTATCAAAGAAGCCTTTTATATCGGCATCCAGTATATAATTCGTCTTATGTCCTTCAATCATGTCATTTAGTTTTCTTATAGCTCCATGGCAGTTGCGGTTTGGTCTGAAGCCGCACATATTGCTGTAGAAATGGGGCTCAAAGACCGATTCCAAAACTTTCCTAAGTGCTTCCTGAACCAGTTTATCTTCATATGAATAGATACTAAGAGGTCTGGTTTTACCATTCTCTTTTGGTATTTCCACTTTACGTGCTGGTTTAGGTCGATAACTTTTATTCTTAAGCTTCTCCACTAGCTGTTTTAGATTGTTATCAAGATTTGAGTTATATTCTTCTTTTGAAATGCCATCAATCCCGACCGCTTTTCTGCCATCCATTTTGTAGTGGCATTCTTTAAGCATCTCAATGTTAATCAAATGCCCAATAGAATTAAATTTCATTTCTGGATGTTGTTTTGATAATTCTGAGATTCTCTCAAGTTTTGTTGTCATTATTTGTCCTACCTCTGAGTGTAGATAATGTTTCCCTTTTGATATGATGTCGTGTGGCTGGATATATGTTATCCGTTCTCGACTTCCCTCCAGTGGCATTACCCACCTTCATTAGTACTATTCGGCCATCCGACTACCTATACTCCATTTGATTTCCTTTTCTCATTCGTACGTCATACCTGTTAACACAGGAAAGTATAGGTTCTCCCCAGGTAACATACAGACATTGTAAAACATGGCTGGCTCTCAGACTCCGCCGTAGCATATGCTTCCTAACCCAAACAGAAACATACGTATTGTCTTCCGCCCGAAAGAAAACGTCGACCTACGGGTTACGTAGATTTCGGAGCTCAATCACTTTCAGCCCTATTTCCTAACTGTTTACACTTAGAATACATCGTTACCTCTGTATCCCCAAAACTCGCTACCAGTGGTGCGGCTACACCTTACTGGATGAGATTTCCACTCATTAATCTGTATGCCCTTCTGGGCGTACCCTTCGTCCTGCCTGCCCATAACCAGGGTGTCAGCTATGCTCCATTACAGGGTCATGCCCTATGGTAAAAATTCCTGCCGACTACTGGCTCATTCTTTGTATTGTTGATTACTGACTTGCTTCCTGTACCAGCACTGTGAGCAGTGGACGTTATCTGTTACATTCTGCTTGATTCAGTGGCTGCCCACGTGACAGCCTCCACTATAGTTACTTGTCTTTCTTACGCAGTCTGTAGATAAACTGCTGGTCTCTTGATGTCATTTACCATCTTTTTCGGATCATAATTCACACCTTTAGTCAGCATGACATAAAAGACTCGTATCAGCTTGGCTGCAATCGCCATAAGTGACTGCATTTTCTTCAAGGGATTCAGCCTCCTGGTTGTATAATAATTATGGAGTTCCCTGAACTCCGGGTTCTTCGCTACAAGCGACATTGCAACCTCAAAGAGCAGGTATCTGAGTCTCTTTCGACCTCGTCTGCTTATTGTTGTCTCGCCCTTGTGCTTTCCCGAACTATTTTCAACCAATGCCAATCCTGCAAGCTTCTGCAGTTCCTTCGGATTGTTAAAGCGGCTAATATCACCTACTTCTGCAAGGAACCCTGACACTGTCCTGATTCCCACACCTTTGATCTCCAACAGCTTCTCAGCCATCGGAATCTGTTTTACCAACCCTTCAATCAGAGTCATAACTTCCTGAAGACGTATGCTTCTGGATTCATAGTCCTCCAGAAGCATTCGGATTTCCATTCTTGCAGCTACTGCTCCTTCTTTGCTTCCGACACTGTGCTCTGCAGCTTCTATCAGGGTCTTCGCCCTCGCTTTTCCAACTGCTCTTAACTTCGCATCACGCCAGATCTGGTTCACTCCATTGATACCTAACGTCAGGATATCTTCAGGGAGTGGTGCTGCTTTAAGGATGAGTATTCCGCTCTTGGCATCCGGCTTTCCGTATACCGTCTTATATTCAGGAAAATATATATTGAACCAACGACTGATCCTGTTTTGAATTCTTGTAAGTTCCGCTTGTAACTGGAATCTTATGTTTGATGCTGTTCTAAGATCAGCGTAAACACCATCCGGCAGGTATGGGATCATGTAACGTCCCTCTCTAACTAATCCTGCTATAACTTTCGGATCCTTACGGTCATTTTTAGTTGGATTATTGTCGTCGAGTTCTTTTGATTTTTTCACATGGTGAGGATTTACAAGAACCGGTTTCATTTCATTATCCTGTAGAAACTTTCCAAGATTGAACCAGTAGTGCCCGGTCGGTTCCATACCTGGAACCACCTTATCCTTCTCATGTCTTTCTTTGATGTCCAGGATCCATTCCTTAAATGTCACAAATCCAGCCTCTGTGTTGCTAAACTTAAATGGCTTCTTCGAATACTCGATTCCTCTGTAATCAAAAGCTCTGGCATAGTGCGTTTCACTTCCGACATCAATTCCGAGCACCAAAGTTTTTTCTGTAATAGCTTCAATTTTTGCGTTCTGTGTGTTAGACTTCATTGTAGATACCTCTCTGTTCAATAAGATTTTTACTAACCTGCCAGTCAGTAGTCTTATTGTACTCTGAGGTATTTTCAATTTTCAACATCTACGTTTTTTAT
The DNA here is from genome assembly GCF_015551645.1 of Ruminococcus sp. D54t1_190329_F1. Lineage (NCBI taxonomy): Bacteria > Bacillati > Bacillota > Clostridia > Eubacteriales > Oscillospiraceae > Ruminococcus > Ruminococcus sp. D54t1_190329_F1. The sequence continues at coordinate 139,073 of NZ_JADNDC010000007.1, read as the reverse complement.
TATACAGGAAGCTCCATTTCTGAATATTTCACTGTAGTTGCCTGGAGCGTGTTTGAAAAGGCATTCTATCATCTATACGCTCCACTTTGATGCCTGATATGGGTTATTGTAACATTTTCCCATGGGGTTAGTCATCTATAAAACAAAGATATATTCTTAATTTTTTGTAAACTGACTGCATAAACAAAAAAACAACCAGAATTTAATATAGACTTAGCTATATTTCTTCCAGTTGTTTTACATCAATATATTTCCAACAGATATAATGCAATTTCGGATTTTATCAGCCTGTGATCACACCACCGCCAATGACTACGTCTCCATCATAAAGCACAGCTGCCTGCCCTTTGGTGATAGCTCTCTGAGGCTCATCAAAAATGATGTGTACACTATGTTCTCCAGTAACTTTTACAGTTGCCCACTGCTCTTTCTGGCGGTAACGTACCTTGGCCTTGGCGCGGAATTCTGCCGGCGGGGTATCAAAAGAGATGAAATTAAAGTCTTCCACATCCAGTTCGCGATGGAACAAATCTTCATTATCTCCCAGAATCACGCGGTTCTCTGCCGGACAGATTTGGGTAACGTAAACAGGCTTGCCAGCTGCAATGCCAAGCCCCTTTCGCTGACCAACCGTGTAGCCTATAATTCCTTTATGCTGTCCAAGCACATTTCCATCTTTGTCTGTGAAGTCTCCCGCCGGGTAATCTTTCCCGGTAAAACGGCGGATAAATCCAGCATAGTCCCCATCTGGGACAAAACAGATATCCTGGCTGTCCGGCTTATCTGCATTATAGAAGTTCTGCTGGTCTGCGATCATACGAGTCTGATGTTTATTCATGTCTCCAAGTGGAAACATGGTATGTGCCAGCTGCTCCTGGGTAAGGGAATAAAGAACATAACTCTGGTCTTTTGCAGGGTCAGCTGCTTTTTTCAGAAGATACCTGCCATCTTCCCGCTGTTCAATTCTGGCATAGTGCCCGGTTACTACATAGTGACAGCCTAATTCTTCTGCGCGATGGTAAAGGCTGTTGAATTTCAGATAGCGGTTGCAGTCAATGCAAGGGTTGGGAGTCGCACCGTTTTCATAGGCTGCTACAAAGCGGTCCATGACTTGTTTTTTAAAATCTGCGGTAAAATTAAACACATAATACGGCATTCCAAGATTATGCGCTACGCTCCTTGCATCCTCCACATCATCCAGAGAACAGCAGCTTTTTTTGCGGCTCACACCGGCATCTTCATTCTGGAAAAGCTTCATGGTGACACCGATGCAGTCGTATCCATGCTCCTTCATCAGGTAAGCGGCCACTGAAGAATCTACGCCGCCACTCATGGCGATCAATGCTTTTTTCATATTGTCTGATTCCATATCTATACCTCATAAAAATTGAAAACTATTGCTATTTAATTGGTTGGTCGTTATCCCGGACGCGATTTCACAATGTATATTCACCGCCGCGCGTCGCAACGTTCCGGCAAGCTAATGACTAACTGCGACTAAGACGCTCAGGAGAGCCTTCGCGCCTAAGTCTCCGTAAGTCATGGATCTCGCCTCCACTAAAACCGCTCCTGAAATGCGCGGCTTGCGAATATACATTGCAAAATCGCTGGTTATTGAAAAGGGAAGAAAGAAACAATAACGACAACAACGGGGGTGGGGTGAAGTAGTTGGTATCCCGCAACTTTATTGTTTTTTGCCAATCTATCGTTGCCAAGAAAGTATAGGGAAACCAATCACTCACCCACCCCTCTTCATTAAAAGTTCTTATCAACCAGCTAGTCTCAGCCAGTACACAGCATTTGGGCAATGTGTATTACTCCAGCGAGCCATTTCAGGCGCGCTCTTAGCGTAAGCGAAATCCAGCGCTTACGGAGACTTATGCGTGAGGGCTCTCCCGAACGCATTAGTCGCAGTTAGCGATTAGTTCGCTGCAGCGTTGCGCCGGCGAGTGAGTAATACACATTGTCCAAATGCGTCCCTCCTGAAGAACTTTTAATCAACTAAATAGCAATCTATTCTAATAGTCATATCTTGTATCATACACGATTCTTTTAATCCCCGCAATGCCTTTTCTGCCAATCATCTGACATTCCGCGGAGTTGTTCCACCACCTGGGGAATCACTTCCAGCATATAATCGATTTCTTCCTCAGTATTGGAAATGTCAAGGCTGATTCTGAGGGAGCCCTGAGCGATTTCAGGAGCGAGACCAAGAGAAAGAAGTACATGGCTTGGCTCCAGGGCACCTGATGCGCAGGCAGAACCGGAAGAAGCACAGATTCCCCTGCTATCCAGAAGAAGCAGCAGGCTTTCACCGGATACACCTTCAAAGCAGAAATTCACATTACCAGGCAAGCGTTTCTCCCTGGAACCATTCAGTATACTGTAGGGAATCTGCGAAAGCCCCTGAATCAAACAATCTCGCATGGCGGTAACCTTGGCTTCATTTTGTTCCATCAAAGTGCACTCTTCTTTCAGAGCAGCTGCCATTCCCATAATTGCAGGTAAATTCTCTGTGCCAGGACGTTTTCCACGCTCCTGGCCGCCACCTTCCATAAGAGAAATCAGTTCAATCCCCCGTTTCACATACAATGCACCGATTCCTCTTGGACCATGAAATTTATGTGCAGAAAGAGATAACATATCAATATTCTGTTCCCTCACATTTACAGGGATATGTCCTGCTGCCTGCACTGCATCTGTGTGAAAAAGCACCCCGTGAGCACGGCAGACTTCTCCAATTTCCGCTATAGGAAGAATAGAGCCAATTTCATTATTGGCAAACATAACCGTAACCAGACAGGTATCCGGCCGAATTGCTTCTTCCACCTGAGCAGCTGTAATATTCCCCTCTGCTCCCACATCCAGAAGCTGAATCTCAAATCCCTGCTCCTTCAGCCTTCTCAAAGTATGAAGCACCGCATGATGCTCAAACGCAGTAGAAATGATATGCCTCTTATTCTGTTTCGCCCCAAGCATAGCCGCTGACACAATTGCCTGATTATCTGATTCTGTCCCACTTGATGTAAAAAAAATCTCTTTCGGCATACAGCCAAGACAGCGTGCGATCTGCTCTCTCGCCGTCTGTAAGGCATCATTTGCTGCCATCCCAATCTGATGAATACTGGACGGATTTCCATAACTATTCTCCATTGCAGAAATCATAGCCTTCATTGCTGTCTGACTTATTTTTGTGGTTGCTGCATTGTCTGCATAAATTCTAGGCATAACTCAAATTCCTCTTTATATTACATTCCAAGAAGCAGCACATTTCTCAGTTTCCTCGTAAGATCAAATGTCCCTGCATCTTTCTTCTGCATCATCATAAGAATCGTCATATTCTCCTTGGGAATATTGGCGAAATAGCAGCCAAGCCAGCCATCCCAGCCATATTCACCCTCACAGCATGCAAAAGGTGCCTTCCACGGATCCGTCATCACACGCATCAGATTACCATAAGAATATCCATTCATCTCCCACCATTTGTCAAACCACTCCTGCTGACATGGTATAAGCTTGTGGGTGGTCATATATTCCACAGAAGCAGGCTTAAGGATCTGTCTGCCCTGGAAGCTGCCTTTGTTTATAAGCATAGCCGCAAATCTGGAATAATCCTCAATGGTGGAAACAAGTCCTGCCCCTCCGGCTTCATAAGCAGGAGGCACGTCCATGGAAAGACGGATTCCAAGACTATTGTCACGAAATTCTTTCATTTCACCAGCAGTCTGCTCATAGGTCATGGCCAGTCTGTCCAGCTTCTCACTGGGAACATAGAAATCTGTATCTTTCATTCCCAAAGGCATAAACAACTCTTTCTTAAGAAATTCACCGTATTTCATGCCGGAAGCCTTCTCCACCACTGCTGCCAGAATATCTGCGGATACCCCATACTTCCAGCGTTCTCCGGGCTGAAACTCCAAAGGGCATCTACCGATCTTATCTGCAAATTCCAGTGTTGTCATGGGATGCTCTGTATTCAGACGTGCATGTATTTCTTCGATCACATTTCCAACGGCAAACTCTGCAGCACTGCTGTTTCCGCCATAAGTCAAACCACTGGTCATAGACAACAAATGATAAACCGTTACATTATGCCATACTGGTGCCAGTCCACCAGGTACAGACACCATCTGGTCTGCAAATCCCGGAATATATCTGGAAACCGGATCTGCCAGATCAATTACTCCTCTTTCAAATAAAATCATGGCCGCTGCCGCTGTAATCGGTTTCGTCATGGAAAAAAGACGGAATATGGTATCCCGTTCAATCATTTTCCCATTTGCTTTATCCGCATAGCCACACTGAAGATAAGCTTCCTCCTGGCCGTCCTTTATTACCATCATATTCATACCGGCAATCTGATTATCCTTTACTGCCTGATCCATAATCATCTGAAGCTGTTTCTTTATCTCTTTTCTCATGTCTGACCTCCTGATTTATATATGGCAATGCCACAGGTAAGAGGCATCATCTATATACTCATTCTGCTTAAGGTTTAGAGTCTAAAAAAAATATTCCCACAATCTATACGCCCCAATTTGCGGGAGATTTTGCCCGAATTCGGTTGCCGCAGCCCACTGCGGTGCCCTCATCCGGACAAAATCTCCCACAAATTGTGACACACATCTTGCAGAAAGCCTTTTTCGAACACGCTCTACAGCATCGGTGCAAATAACCTTAGAATACTCTGCATCGCCCGCACTGCAATATTTCTTCCACGACAGAATTCCAAAGATACCGGATTACAATATTCCAGGGTATCTGTGAAATCCTTTTTAATATCATAAATCACCTGATTCCGATAGATCCATACACCATCCTCAAAGTGAAGATACAAGCTCCGGTAGTCCAGATTGATGGTTCCCACAACAGCGATCTCGTCATCACATACAAAGGACTTGGCATGTAAAAATCCCGGCTGATATTCATAGATTTTCACTCCTGCTTCCAGAAGCTGCTCGTAGTAAGACTGGGTAAGAAGAAATACCAATTTTTTGTCTGGAATCCCAGGTGTCATCAGACGGACATCCACACCACTTTTTGCTGCGAGACAAAGAGCAGTCATCATCTCATTGTCAATAACAAGATAGGGTGTACAGATATACACATACCTTTTTGCACGATTGATAATATTCAGATAAACATTCTCTCCAACAGTCTCATTATCCAGCGGAGAATCACAAAACGGCTGAATATATCCATCCCCTTCAAATGCCTCCGGATGCCATACATGAGGCAGATATTCCTCAAGTGAATGATCCTCACGGTTATTGGTAATCACATTCCACATATGGAGGAACATGGCAGTCATATTCCAGACAGCTTCCCCCTTCAGCATAACCGCAGTGTCCTTCCAGTGTCCAAAGCGCTCCTTCTGGTTGATATACTCATCTGCCAGATTCACACCACCTGTAAAGCCCACATATCCATCAATAATACAGAATTTCCGATGATCACGGTTATTCTGGATAATATTCAAGATTGGACGGAAAGGATTGAACACCTGACACTTGATTCCTTTGGATCTCATGGTTTCATAATATTTATGAGGGAGCGTGGTAAGACATCCCATGTCATCATAAATCAGACGGACATCCACACCTTCCTGAACCTTCCTCTCCAGTATATCCAGTATGGTTCTCCACATTACCCCATCATGGATAATAAAATACTCAATAAAAATATAATGCTGTGCCTGCTCCAGTTCTCTTACAAGAACCGGGAACATGTCATCTCCTACCTGGAAATATTCTGCAGTGGTATTTCCGTGAATAGGATAACCTGCATTACGATATATATAATCCGACTGGTTGCATGCAGATATATCTTCTGCCTCCAGAAGATCATGTATTTCAGGATCTGTCTGTAAAAGATTGCTGGACTTCACCAGCATTTCATTAAATCGATCCTGCATATAAGCAGCAATTCTGGAACGTCCAAATACAAGATACAAAACAAGGCCAAAAATTGGCAGGCACAGGATCAGCATCGTCCATGCCAGTTTATACGAGGGGTTTATCTTTCGATTCACAATTTTCAGAACAACCAGAATGCTGATAACATCCAGAATAAAAGACATATATCTGGAATATCCTGCAAGACGCAGAAATATGGTCAACAGCCAGCCAAGCTGCACCGCCATGGCAAATATTACATAAAATACCCGGTTAAACAGAAGCTTGGCTATTTTTTTCAAAATCATCATAAGTTTATATTTTCTCCTTCATACACCGGTCAGCAACAAAACAGACATGTGGCCAGCCAACGATATCACCATATAGAAAAATCAGCTCTTCCCAGAAGACAATAAGCCGAATTTGAAGATATTGCTGGATTTAAAAATCCCTGACTGAATGCAGCCAGGGATTTTTGCGCACAATTAATTATATTTACGTTTTCTTGCGGCTTCAGATTTTTTCTTACGACGAACGCTTGGTTTCTCGTAATGCTCTCTTTTGCGGATTTCCTGCTGGATACCTGCTTTTGCACAGCTTCTCTTGAATCTGCGAAGAGCGCTATCTAAAGTCTCGTTTTCTTTTACGATAACGTTTGACATAGACTCACACCTAACCTCCCTCCAGTTGTAGATTGTGCTAAAATACAACTGTCTGGGTATTTTTCTTGCACGAACATTATTATATATCATGCACTCGGGGTTCGTCAACAACTTTTGGTTTAATTTTACAAAAATTTTTGACAAAATTTTGAGTGTTTTTTAGTGAATCTGTCCTTCCAGGATTCCGGCTACTGCTTCGATTGCCTCTCCAGCCTTCTCCGGATTCTTTCCACCGGCCTGAGCCATATTCGGACGTCCGCCACCGCCGCCACCAACGATTGCCGCAACAGCTTTGATCAGGTTTCCTGCATGTGCTCCTGCTTTCTGTGCAGAATCAGTAGCCATTGCAAGAAGGTTTACCTTGCCCTCATTTACTGCAGCAAGGACAACGACGCCCTCGCCAAGCTTCTCTTTCAGCTGGTCACCAAGATCACGAAGTCCGTTCATGTCAACGCCCTCTACCTTGGCAGCAAGGAGTTTCACACCTTTTACTTCTACAACCTGATTCATAACATCTCCCAGAGCACCCTGAGCCAGTTTGCTCTTCAGAGATTCATTCTCACTTGCAAGAGCCTTCACCTCACCCTGAAGATGTGTGATCTTCTCAAGCATCTCGGAAGGGTTTGTTTTCAGAGCCTTGGCAGCCTCGTGAAGAAGTGCTTCCTGCTTCTTATAGTATTCCAGAACTCCGTTTCCTGTCAGTGCCTCAATACGACGGACACCTGCTGCGATACCGGACTCAGAAACAATCTTAAACAGCATGATGGAGCTTGTATTTGCAACATGGGTACCACCACAGAGCTCTCTGGAGAAATCACCCATAGATACCACACGTACCTTCTGGGAATACTTCTCGCCAAACAGTGCCATAGCACCGGACTTCTTTGCTTCCTCAACATCCATGATATCGGTATGAACCTCAAGTCCTGCCTGAATCTGCTCATTTACAATTTTTTCAACTTTACCGATTTCCTCAGCAGTCATAGCTGTGAAGTGGGCAAAGTCGAAACGAAGTCTGTCAGCAGTTACAAGAGAACCCTTCTGCTCTACATGGGAACCAAGAACTTCTTTCAGAGCTTTCTGAAGAAGATGTGTCGCACTGTGGTTCTTCTCAATATCTTTTCTTGCAGCAACATTTACTTTCAGAGAAACGGTCTCTCCCTTGGAAATCATGCCGGATTCCATATATCCTACATGACCGAATTTGCCGCCGCGAAGCTTGATGGTATCTTCTACGATGAATTTACCATTTGCAGTCTCGATCACACCGGTATCTCCAACCTGGCCACCCATAGTTGCATAGAAAGGTGTTTTCTCTACAAAAACAGTCCCCTTCTGACCTTCCATCAGGGAATCTGTGATCTCAGCTTCTGTGGTAAGAACAGTAACCGGAGATTCAAAGGAAAGGTGATCGTATCCAACAAACTCTGTGGTAACAGAAGTATCAATCTGGTCATATACAGTAGCGTCAGCTCCCATATAGTTGGTTACCTCACGGGAGGAACGTGCTTTCTCTCTCTGCTCATCCATAGCAGTCTTGAAGCCTTCCTCGTCGATCGCGTAGCCCTTCTCCTCAAGGATCTCCTTGGTCAGATCAAGAGGGAATCCGTAAGTATCATATAATTTAAATGCGTTTTCACCGGAAAGAGTCTTCTCTCCAGCTGCATTCATAGCCTCTTCCATATCAGCCAGGATACGAAGTCCCTGGTCGATGGTCTTACCGAACTGGTTCTCCTCGTTGGTGAGAACGTTGAAGATAAATTCTTTCTTTTCTTCCAGTTCCGGATATCCATCCTTGGAACCGTCAATTACTTCTGCACTTAAAGTAGCAAGGAAGTTGCCCTCAATTCCCAGAAGTCTTCCGTGTCTTGCAGCACGGCGGATCAGACGGCGAAGTACATATCCACGTCCTTCATTGGTAGGCATAATACCATCGGAGATCATGAATGTCGCAGAACGGATATGGTCTGTGATCAGACGGATGGAAACATCGTCCTCATGATGTACCCCATACGGTTTGCCGGAAATCCTGCTTACCAGGTTACGAAGGGAACAGATGGTATCTACATCGAAAATGGAATCTACGTCCTGGACAATAACCGCCAGACGCTCGAGACCCATACCGGTATCAATATTCTTCTGTTTCAGAGTTGTATAATTGCCGTTTCCGTCATTCTCAAACTGGGTAAATACGTTGTTCCATACTTCCATGTAGCGGTCGCAGTCACAGCCTACTGTACATCCCGGCTTGCCGCAGCCATATTTTTCTCCACGGTCATAGTAGATCTCGGAACATGGACCGCAGGGACCTGCGCCGTGCTCCCAGAAGTTATCCTCTTTGCCAAATTTGAAAATACGCTCTGCCGGAATTCCAATCTCTTTATTCCAGATATCGAAAGCCTCATCATCCTCCAGATAAACAGACGGATAAAGACGGCTGGCATCCAGACCTACCACCTCAGTCAGGAACTCCCATGACCAGTGAATAGCCTCTCTTTTAAAGTAATCTCCAAAAGAGAAATTACCAAGCATTTCAAAGAATGTACCGTGACGTGCAGTCTTACCTACATTCTCAATATCACCTGTACGGATACATTTCTGGCATGTGCTGACCCTTGTACGGGGTGGTTTCTCTGCTCCTGTGAAATATGGTTTCAGTGGTGTCATTCCTGCATTGATCAGCAGGACACTTTTATCGCCCTGTGGAACCAATGGAAAGCTTTTCAGAACAAGATGTCCCTTGCTCTCCATGAAATCCAGAAACATTTTTCGAAGTTCGTTTACTCCGTATTTCTTCATTTCAATTCTCCTCCTACGCAATAAAGAAGTACTTTCGTTACTGTGAACAATAACGTGCATTCCTCTTATTGGAATGCTTGCATGGTTTATATGATAGCATATATCTTTATCACGGTCAAAATATTTTTTGCATAAGTCGGGGACCAGTACAAAAATCTGTTTTCGCATCAACGATCAGATTTAGAGCATATCTGGTCCCCTTTTATGATCTTATTTTACAAATACTTTATTAAATTTCTTCTTTCCTCTCTTAAGGACAATACCGTCACCTGTGAGAGCGTCTTTGGAAAGTACATGTCTGATGTCCGTCACTTTCTCACCGTTAACGGAAACGCCGCCCTGCTCGATGGCTCTTCTTCCCTCGGAACGGGTTGTTACAAGAGCGGATTTTACAAGAAGGCTGATCAGGTCAATATTGCCTTCTTCGTCAAAATCCTCTGCAGCAAGCTCAGTAGTCGGCATATGCTCTGTATCTGCTCCGCCTGCAAAAAGCGCCTTGGCTCCAGCCTCTGCCTTCTTCGCTTCCTCTGTTCCATGAACAAGCTCAGTAAGCTGGAATGCAAGGATTTCTTTTGCCTTGTTCAGCTGGCTGCCTTCCCATTTCTCCATCTCCTGGATTTCTTCCAGCGGAAGGAATGTAAGAAGCTTCATGCATTTGATAACATCCGCGTCGTCCACATTTCTCCAGTACTGGTAGAAGTCGAATGGAGATGTCTTATTTGGATCCAGCCAGACAGCACCAGACTGTGTTTTACCCATTTTCTTGCCTTCTGAGTTAAGAAGAAGGGTGATTGTCATAGCATATGCATCTTTTCCAAGCTTACGGCGGATCAGCTCAGTACCGCCAAGCATGTTGCTCCACTGGTCATCGCCACCGAACTGCATATTGCAGCCGTATTTCTGGTACAGCATATAGAAGTCGTAGCTCTGCATGATCATGTAGTTAAATTCCAGGAAGCTTAAGCCTCTTTCCATACGCTGTTTGTAGCACTCTGCTGTAAGCATACGGTTAACAGAAAAGTGAGCTCCAACCTCACGTAAAAGCTCCACATAATTCAGGTTCATCAGCCACTCTGCATTGTTTACCATAAGGGCCTTTCCATCAGAAAAGTCAATGAAACGCTCCATCTGTTTCTTGAAACAGTCAATGTTATGCTGGATGGTCTCTTTCGTCAGCATCTGGCGCATGTCGGTTCTTCCGGATGGGTCACCGATCATACCGGTTCCGCCGCCAAGAAGGGCGATCGGTCTGTTTCCTGCCATCTGCAGACGTTTCATCAGGCAAAGTGCCATGAAATGTCCTACATGAAGGCTGTCTGCGGTTGGGTCAAATCCAATATAGAAAGTTGCCTTTCCGTTATTTACCATTTCTTTGATCTCATCTTCGTCTGTTACCTGGGCGATCAGGCCTCTGGCTTTCAGTTCTTCCCAAACTGTCATTTTATTTTCCTCCTGTAAAATAGAAATGTGAGCTGCTTATTCTCTCTTTACGAAAAAGCCGCTGCAAATATAAAAAGCCCGGTTCTCATGTCCCTTTAGGACGAGAACCGGGTCCCGCGTTACCACCTAAATTTACAGAAAGCTCGCACTTTCTGCCTCGATAAGTGACCATACTGAAAAAATTCTTCCAGACGATTATCCCCATAGACAATGCTGTCCAAAAATAAATATCTTCGAATACTCTTCAGAATTATCACCCCGGCATGATAACGTATGCCACTCCGTCACAGCCTACTGGATTTCTGCAATCAATCACAAGCGCCTGTCCGCTGCTGTCTCTGCCACTTCAAAACCGTTCGGTGCAAAGCTCCGGGATGTATTCACAATGGATCTCTGCACGCGCCTCTCACCATCCGGCAGCTCTCTGTGTGCTCTTTCCAAAGCTACTTGTTCCCTTCAAAGCCTTTCTCATTTAATACTTGCAAGTATACAAAGGCTGTCTGTTTTTGTCAAGGATTTTAGCTTTGTATTTTAGCAACTCACCGCGGTAAAGTTCACTATTCACTCCGTGACCAGTACATCAAAAAACAGCAGCCTTTATACCCAGTCCACAAAAAATGTATGATCCTTGTATGTCTCATATACAACCTTATTAAAATTCAATGGCTGCTTCCAGAACGCAGAAGTCATCATAAAATACTTATAATTAAAATCTTTGGCCTTGATTCCGCTTACTGTACGCGGTGTACCATTCAGCACATAAGCATTAAAACTGTCAAGTGCCTGCTGGGCAGCTTCATAAGCGCTTGCACGGTCAATAAACTGACCATTCAGACGTTTCAGCAGCTGGTTGTTTGTCACGACTGAATACTGGGGGAAGGTAGTTCCCTGGTAAAGCACATAACGGACACTGGACGGAAACTCCTTGTCCAGAGTTCTGTTCAAAAGGCAGAGAGCAACTGCCTTCATACCTGCAATTCCCTGGTCTCCTGCCTCAGCCTCGCAGACAGCTGCCAGAATATCAAGATCAGACTTGGTTCCATCTGCAACTCCCGGATGACTCTTAAGCTCCTTCATAATAGTAAAATTGCGGCCACGTTTCTCATCATACCAGGTAAAGGTAATACTGCTGTCATTGTCATCCTTTCCTGAATCCTGTTTCTCGGAAGCAACACCATTGGAATCAAACGCGTAGGTCTTTCCTCCAATGGAAGCTGTAGTGTTTACGTACATCACGCCTGTTGTTCCAAAATAATAGCTGTTTCCATCCAGACTCAGCCAGCCGGTCTGCGCTTTGCCATCTGTGGTACTAAAATAATACCGCTTGCTTCCAACCTTGCCAAAGCCTTTCTGATAACGGACTCCGCTGGTCTTGGAAAAATAATAGATATCTCCATCTACAGTCTTAAGTCCGGTATACATAATACCGGTGCTGGTATTAAAATAGCGGGTATATCCCTTAGAATCCGTGAACCAGCCGGTTAGCATCTGACCATTGCTCTTGAAATAACGTTTCTCTTTCTTAGCTGTGGTCTGCCAGCCCTTTACCATAGCGCCTGTCCCGCTGGTAAAATAATATTTCTTACCCTTTAAGGTCAGCCAGCCGCGGACAAGCTTACCATTGGAAGGTCTGAAATAACGGGTTACGGTTCCGCTCTTCAGAAAACCGGTGGCCATCACACCTTTTCCCTTGGTAAAATACCGGATGTTTCTGCCCTTACTGTCTTTTTGCCAGCCTTTTAACTGTACGCCTGTTTTTTTATTAAAATAGTATTTCTTGCCTTTCAGAGTCAGCCAGCCTTTCTGCTTGGCTCCGCTGGCTGTTATGTAGTAGGTCTTGCCGTTTATAGTCTTAAATCCGGCTTTCGCAGCCTGAACATCCCTTGTCATCAGAAAAACCGTACATAATGTGGCAATCACAAGCAGCACCAGAGCCAGACTTTGCTTTCTGTTTCTCTCTTCTTTTATCATAGCATTTTCCTCTCTTTGACCTGACTAATTCCGAAGCTTTCCCACCTCTGCTTTTCACAAACAGTTACTGTTTACTCCGTGACCAGTAACACGCTTCGCGATGCACAGAAATCATGCATTCGCATGATTTCGCGCTGAGATTCTCGGGTTTTCTGTGAACTTTGTTCACAAAAAACAGCGTTTGCTTCGCAGACTTAATTCTTAACAAATCAATCCTTGTTTTATATATTTTATGTCGAATTCTTTTCAAAGATTACAGAAATATTACGTTTCAGTTTATTATAGCCAAATTTCTCTTTTCTGTCAACTGCTTTGTCACACACCCCCTGTCCCCTCCATATGATGAACTGTAAACATTTTCTGGAGGTAACAGCATGAGTGATTTAGCTGCTACAAACTGTGGCTGCGGCGAGGAAAGATCCGGTTGCGGATGTGGTAACTGCGGTTGTAATAATGGCTGCGGATGTGACAATGGATGTGGGCTTTCCTTTGGGAACGGCTCCTGTGGATGCAATATTCTCTGGATCATCATTCTTCTTTGCGCATGCGGCGGCAACGGTATTGGCTGCAACAACAGCTGTGGCAACGGAAATGGTGACTGCTGCTGGATCATTATCATCCTTCTGCTTCTCTGCGGTGGATGGGGGAATGGCTGCAGCTGCTGATCTGAGTTTCCCACATATGAAAAAGGGCTGTCTTCTCAGTCCTTTTCAAAAAAATCGGGACAGCGGGAATTTTCCCCTGTCCCCTTTTTCAGGCATATTCTAAAAGCATTCTTACGTTTCCTTGTTTCTTTTTCAACCACGCTCTGGGTAGAAACTCTCTCCTGCAAATTGTCTTTAATCCCCGGTATGGTTTGCGGACTGCCTTCTTTCTTCTGACTGCTCCACACACCTGCCATTTCCTTCCTGTTTTCCTTGCTTCTTTCGCACACATTCCAGATCCAGCTCGTATATGGCATTTCCATCTATAATAAGCTTTTCATTTTCTCTTCTCATAACTTTCCCTCCTGACTTTGCGGGAAATTCATACATCCCCCTGCTATAGAATATGTTACAGATGTCAGAGCGTGTTTGAAAAATGCTTTCTGCAGAATGTGCGTCACAATTTGCAGAAGATTTCACCGTTTTCAAACCGTCGTCATATTTTAATAACAACAACATAGATATAGAAAAGGGATTTTTATGGATCAGGAATATATTGCCCAGACAGCTCTGGATCAGATGGTGGGAACTGACCAGGGACAGCTGTTAAAAGCTCTCATCCCCTATTTTCCACCCAGGCAGCAACAGTTTCTGTCCGTTTTTGCAAAAGCCAGGGAACTTTCCAATACAGTCGCTCTTTTTACAAAGCCGTCAGAAGCCATGCAGATACAGGCTGCAGCAGCCCCTGCCCAGCCTCTTGAAGTCATAAACGACCTGCGCCGCTACTGTTTTGGAGATATACGAAAGACTCTGGATCAGATCACCAATATGATGACCATGGCAGAAATGCTGAGGATGATGAATGAACCATCTCCAGAAGATAATTGCGAAGAAGAACGACAGTAAAAACAGAAAAATTTCATTCAAAACGGACATGTCGCCAATTGGCAGCATTACTATATAAGAAAGGAATGATTCCATATGGATGACAACTGGCAGGATAATCCAAAGCTTGCAGGTATCGACAAAAACAAGCTTGACATGCTCCAGCAGATGGCCCGGCAAGGAGCCGGAAAATCTCCCTCTGATCTGCTGCCATTTATTATGAATGCAGCTTCCCAGGGGAGAAATGCCGGTCTGAACTTTAACAGTAATGAAATCAATACCATCATTGAGGTTTTGAAAATGGGAAAAAGCCCCCGGGAACGTGCAAAGCTTGATAAAGTGGTAAACCTGATGAAGATGATGAAGTAAAACATTTTCTGCGATTAAGAAAGCTTACTTCTCAACTTCTCCCATCATGCACTCGCGAAGCAACACCAGTGCACTAGCAACAGCCTGCTGACGGATTTTGGTCCTGTTTCCGGTAAAATGATATTCCCGGGTAACCGTATGTCCATTGCAGCAGCAACCCATAAACACGGTTCCAACAGGAGTCTCACTGGTTCCGCCATCCGGGCCTGCAAGGCCGGTAACAGAAAGACAGATATCAGCTCCTGAAGCTGCGCAGCCCCCCTTTGCCATCTGTTTGGCACATTTTGCAGAAACAGCTCCCACTGTTTTCAATGTGGATTTCTTCACTCCAAGACATTCTCTCTTGGCACGGTTGCTGTAAGTAACAAATCCATGGGTAAACACCTGGGAAGCACCTGGAACATTTACAATGCGGGCAGCAATGGCACCACCTGTACAGGATTCTGCAAGAGACAGAGTTAATTCTTTCTCCTTCAGCAGATCCACAACAGATTCTTCCAGCGTTTTGTCCGCATCCAGGGCAAATACATTTTTGCCGAATCGCTTTTGAAGTTCCTTTACTACAGGTTTGATCAGCTTCTTGCAGGATTTCTCATCCTCACCCTTGGCTGTAATACGGAGATGAACCTCTCCTGTCTTTGCATATGGAGCAAGCGTTGGATTTGTCTGAGCCTCGATCATATCCTGGATATCGGCAGCCACCTGACTCTCACCGATTCCACAGATCTTCACAACCTGGGAGCAGATGATCTCCGGCTGTTTCTTGCGAAGATATGAGAAAACAGACTCCTCAAACATAGGGATCAGCTCGTTAGGCGGTCCCGGAAGAAGAATGGCAGTCTTGCCATTTTTCTCAAGGATCAGACCAGGTGCTGTACCGTTGTGGTTATCAAGCACAATAGCGCCTTCCGGAACCTGCGCCTGCTTATAATTATTGGAGGTCACACGTCTGTCCGGATGATTCTTCTTATATTCCTTCATATAGCGCTCAATACGCTTACGGGAATGAGGATCTTCAGAAAGAGGAAGTCCCATTACCTCAGCACATACTTCCTTAGTCAGATCATCCTCAGTTGGTCCGAGACCTCCTGAAAGAATTACCACGTCAGATCTGTCAAGGGCAGATGCAATCACAGCTTTCATTCGGTCGCGATTATCTCCCACAACAGACTCATAGTAAACAGAAAGTCCAAGCTGGGCACATTTCTCAGAAAGATATGCGCTGTTGGTGTTTACAATATTTCCCAGCAAAATCTCAGTTCCTACAGCTACAAGTTCTGCAATCATATATATACCTCTTTTCCAGAGCATGTTTGAAATCAGCCAACATCTCTGCTCACAAAGATGCTGGCTGATTTACATTCAGATATTCTCACTCTCTGCACGCAAAAACGTTTCGCGGGCAGCAGCTATTTTATTCCTGCATGGAAATTACATTCTTATTCTGCACAATATAAGTGATCAGAGAGATCACCGTCAGAGCAAGTGATGCCCATACAAAAACCTGTGTCAGTATTTCAAAAACTCCCCCAAAGTTCAGGATCAGAAGAATGATCATGACCATCTGGGATACAGTTTTAAATTTGCCCCAGTAGTTTGCAGCGATGACAACGCCGTTCTCGGCAGCGATCAGTCTGAAGCCACTGATAATAAATTCTCTTGCAATGATAATGATCACGAACCATGCCGGCAGGCGGTCAAGCTCGATCATGCAGATCAGTGCAGAACAAACAAGAAGCTTGTCAGCAAGAGGATCCATGAATTTACCAAAATTGGTAACCAGATTATTCTTGCGGGCAAGATAACCGTCAAACCAGTCCGTAATACTTGCCACTACAAAAATAGCAAGGCAGATATAGCGGTTGGCATCTCCGCCCCAGCCAGTCAGAATAAATAATACAAAAAACGGTACCAGGATCATTCTGGCAATAGTCAGTTTATTCGGTGTATTCATCTTCCAGCTCTCCTATCAAATCGTACTCCAAAGCTCCGGTAACCCGGACTCTCGCAAAATCTCCTGTCATGAGAAGTTCGCCAGTCTGTACAAAAATATATCCATCGACCTTCGGCGCATCTCCGTAGGTGCGTCCGATGTACGCACTCTCTCCGGATACTTTGCCCTCGATCATAACAGTCAGCACCTGACCAACGCGGCTCTCACCCTTTTCAAGAGAAATTTCCTGCTGAAGTTCCATGATCTCATCGCGTCTGGCTTCCTTGACCTCCTCCGGAATCTGATCTTCCATAGTGGCTGCCGGGGTATCCTCCTCAGCAGAGTATGGGAAAACACCAAGGCGGTCAAACTCGATCTCATCCACAAACTCCATCAGTTCTTCGTGGTCTTCCTGTGTCTCTCCAGGAAAACCACTGATCAGGGTTGTACGAAGGAAAATATCCGGGATCTCCCGGCGCAGCCTGCCAATAATATCCACCAACTCCTGCTTGGTGGTACGGCGGCCCATGCGTTTCAGCACACGGTCACTTGCATGCTGGATCGGAAGATCCAGATAATGACAGATCTTCTTCTCTTCCTTCATAGTCTGAATCAGCTCATCATAAATCTCTTCCGGGTAACAGTACAAAATACGGATCCAGCGGATTCCCTTTATTTTGCAAAGCTCCTTTAAAAGGACATGAAGAGATTTCTTTCCATAGATGTCCTTGCCATATACAGTGGTCTCCTGGGCAACCAGAATCAGCTCTTTCACCCCTTTTTCAGCAAGAGACCGGGCTTCTTTTACGAGCTGCTCCATAGGCACGCTTCTGTAGCCGCCCCGGAGTCTGGGGATAATACAGTAGGTACAATGCTTGTCACAGCCTTCTGCAATTTTCAGATATGCAAAATGTCCACCTGTGGTCAACATACGCTTGCCGGAAATATCCGGAAGAAAATCAATGCTCTTGTACTCTTCAAAGTGTCTACCTGCCTGGGCTTCCTTTACAGCCTTGCTGATATCGCCGTAAGAGGTTGTACCAAGAATGGCATCCACTTCAGGTATTTCCTCTGAAATTTCTTTCTTGTAACGCTGTGCCATGCAGCCGGTAACGATCAGCACCTTGCAGGTACCTGCCTTTTTCTTCTCTGCCATTTCAAGAATGGTATTTACACTTTCTTCTTTGGCATCACCGATAAAACAGCAGGTATTGACAATAATGACCTCTGCTTCGTCCTCATCATCAACAATCTCATGTCCGTCTGCAGCAAGCATTCCAAGCATTTCCTCAGAATCTACCAGATTCTTATCACATCCAAGGGAAATGAACAGTAATTTCATATTATTCTGCACTCTCCTCAGACTCAGCAGGATCAACTGCAGCTACAGGTTCTTCAGAAGCAATTTCCTCTGCAGAATGTCCTGCGATCTCTGCTAAATCCTCTTCCTCATGTTTACCTGGAAGGATCTTAACCTTGCCGTGATATAACTCGTCAATTGCGATAGAAAGAGGTTTCTTGCCTTTAACATTGTCTGCCAACGGCTTTGCACCACCGATCAGCTGACGCGCACGCTTGCTTGTAGCAAGAATCAGGGAATAACGACTGTTGAGCACCATGCTCTCATCGTCGTCCTCATTGTTCGTATTGATTGCTTCGATTAACTCAGAATAAGATGGATGGATCATATATATACTCCTTTCAAAAATTGTGATTATTGTTATTATTTTTATAAAGATTCGCAGTTTCAAACTGTGTTTTCGTGAATAAATCTGCAAATCGATATTTCATTTTATGGCAGTTTCATCTGCTCTTTATTTGGATTATTCTTCCACAAACTTTGCTGCCTGTGCCTGGATCTCATGGATAAAACCAAGGTTTCTCCTCATGGCGAAATGTTCGCTCTGAATAATATTATGAAGCCTGTCTACAGCATCCTCCAGCTGGTCATTCACCAGAAGATAGTCGTACTCGTCAACTCCTTCTGCCTCCTGTGCAGCTCTTGCAAGACGCTGGTGGATCACTACCGCAGTCTCAGTGCCTCTTCCAACAAGACGCTCTTTCAGTTCCTCCATGGAGGGCGCTGTTACAAATACCAGCACAGCTTCCGGGAATTTCTTCTTGATCTTGCGAGCTCCCTGAATCTCGATCTCCAGGATCACATCCCTGCCTGCTGACAACTGCTCCTCCACATAAGCCTTAGGTGTGCCGTAGTAATTCTCCACGTACCAGGCATATTCGATCAGCTGATCCTGACGGATCATTTCCTCAAATTCTTCTTTTGTGCGGAAAAAGTATTCTCTTCCGTCTTCTTCCCCTGGTCTGGGGTTTCTGGTGGTGGCAGATACAGACAATGCATAATTGTCGTACTTCGCCATCAGGCTTTTCATAATGGTGCCTTTTCCTGCTCCGGAAAATCCGGAAACAACTGCCAAAACTCCTCTACTCATGGCCCTCTCCCTTATTTTCTATAACTTCTGCAAATCTGCGGGCGATCGTGTCCGGCTGGATCGCAGATAATATCAGAATGTGGTCTGAAGTAACGATCACGGACTTGGTCTTTCTTCCCTGAGTGGCATCCACAAGGGAATTGGAACCTTTCACACTCTGAACCATTCGTTTCACCGGAGCGGCATCCGGGTTTACCACAGCTACGATTTTCTGGGAATTCACCACATTACCGAATCCGATATTGATTAATTTTGCCATGTTTTCACCCTTCTGTCAATAAGGAAAGCTTACGTCTTTGATTCTCTAGTACATCGCTTCGTAAATAACTATACCAATCACGTAGGATGTGGATTCGAGTGTGCAGGTATAAAAACGCAGGCGTAGCGGGCTACGCCGAGGCTTTTATACCTGTGCAATCGGATTCACAGACAAGTGAGTGGTATAGTTATTTCGAAAACGATGTACTAGGTTACTCCACATTCTGAACCTGTTCCCTGATCTTCTCAATCTCTGTCTTCAGATCAATCGCTATATTGGAAATAATCAGATCACTTGATTTCGACAAAATGGTATTTGCCTCACGGTTCATCTCCTGTGCCATAAAATCAAGCTTGCGTCCAATGCCTTCCTTCTCCTCCAGCATCTTCTTCATTCCCTGGATATGGCTGTGGAGACGGACGGTTTCCTCATCGTTGCAGATCTTGTCGGAGAACAGGACAACTTCTGCTGCAATACGGGAATCTTCGATCTGAGAATCCTCCAGAAGCTCATGAACCTTGGCTTCCAGCTTCTCTCTGTAAGAATCCACAACCTCTGGAGAGCGGGCTTCTACCTGGCTTACCTTCTCATCAAGAGCATTCAGCTTGGCGATCAGGTCGTTCTTCAGATTCTCTCCCTCTCTTGCACGGGACTGGGCAAATTTCTCGCAGGCCTCACGAAGCGGTGCTTCCAGAACTGCCCACAATGCGTCCTCATCTACAGACTGCTCCTCCATAGTCAGCACGTCCGGATAACGGGAAAGAGCTCCTGCCTTCACATCGTTCTCAAGGCTAAATTCCTCTGCCATCTGACGGATATATGCAAGATATTCTCCTGCAAGCTCCTTATTATACTTCAGTGCGCCACAGCTTAAGGTGTAGTCCTCATATGTGATAAACACATCCACTTTACCACGCTGCATATAGGTCTTCATAAGATTCCGGATCGCACCCTCAAGGAAAACCAGCTTCCTTGGCATTTTGATACTCAGATCCAGATATCTGTGATTGACGGATTTTAACTCAACGGTGATTTTCCGCTCTTTTGTAATCACCTCGGCTCTTCCAAAGCCAGTCATACTTTTTATCATAGTAATCTCTTTCTGTATTTTTATTCCGAATACTGTCTGAAAAGAGTACCATTCCTCATAACAGAATCGTCTCTGATATTCAGGCAATAACTCTACGTAGGTTACTGTTCACTCTGATCACAGCTGCCTACGCATACAGATTTATTATAGTTCATTCTAAAACCCTAGTCAAATCCTTTTTTTGCTGTTATAATAAAGTCTACATGTTACGGTTACTGTTCACGGAGTGACCGGTAACCTGTCAGCAGAAAGGAGTTTTTTTATGGCTTTTGACGGAATTACCATTGCTGCAATGGTTTCTGAATTAAATAAAAATCTCTCCGGGGGACGCATTAACAAAATCGCCCAGCCGGAAAGTGACGAACTGCTGATCACCGGAAAAGGTGCAAATGGTCAGAAGCGTCTGCTTCTCTCCGCCAGCGCCTCCCTGCCTCTGATCTATTTTACAGGCAAAAACCGGATCAGCCCTTTGACTGCACCTAATTTTTGCATGCTTCTCCGCAAGCACATCGGAAGCGCCAGGATCACTGCGATCCGCCAGCCTGGTCTGGAGCGTGTTGTAGAATTTGAGCTGGAGCACCTGAACGAACTTGGCGATGTATGCCATAAGGTTCTCATTATGGAACTGATGGGAAAGCACAGCAACATTATCTTCTGTGATGATAATAATATGATCCTGGACAGTATCAAGCACGTATCCTGCAACGTAAGTTCTGTACGTGAAGTTCTGCCAGGACGCCCTTATTTCATCCCCCACACTCAGGACAAGCTGGATCCTCTTACCATTTCCAGAGAGGATTTCATGGAGAAAGTTTGCGGCAGATCCAATGCCGTCTCCAAAGCTCTCTATCAGACGCTTACCGGTTTCAGCCCGGTAATGGCTCAGGAACTTTGCTATCGCGCTTCCATTGATGGAAATGACGATGTCCAGACATTAGATGAGAATACCAGAGAGCAGCTTTATACAGAATTTACCCGTTTAATGGAGCAGATCCGTGGGGAAGAATTTACCCCGGTTATTGTTTTCAAAGGGGACGAGCCGGTTGAATACGGTGTTCTTCCTTTTTCCCAATATGGAGAAGGCTTCACCACCCGGACCTTTGAATCTGTGTCAGAGATGCTGGAAACCTATTATGCTTCCCGCGACGTGATCACCCGTATCCGCCAGAAATCCGCGGATCTCCGAAAGATCGTCCAGACTGCCCTTGACCGCAACCGCAAAAAATTAAGCCTTCAGCAGAAGCAGATGAAAGACACTGAGAAAAAGGACAAATACAAGGTTTACGGCGAATTGATCAACACCTACGGCTACGGCCTGGAAGAAGGCTGCAAATCCTTTAAGGCTGTGAACTATTATAATGGAGAAGAAATCACTATTCCTCTTGATCCTACCCTGACCCCCCAGGAGAATTCCAAGAAGTATTTCGATCGTTACGGCAAGCTGAAACGTACCCAGGAAGCTCTGGAGGTTCAGATTGCAGATACTACAAGCGAGATCGAGCATCTGGAATCCATATCCAATGCCCTGGACATTGCCGCAGAGGAGAGCGACCTTTCCCAGATCAAGGAAGAGTTGATGGAATACGGCTATGTGAAGCGCCACTACGGAAACAAAAAAGGTGCCAAGATGCAGGTGAAATCCAAACCCTTCCACTATGTTTCCAGCGATGGCTACGATATTTATGTAGGAAAAAACAACTACCAGAATGATGAGCTAACCTTTAAATTTGCCACAGGAAATGACTGGTGGTTCCATGCCAAAAAGATGCCGGGCTCCCATGTTGTGGTAAAGACAAAAGACGGCACACTTCCGGACCGCACCTTTGAAGAAGCAGGAAATCTTGCAGCCTTTTATTCCAAGGGACGCACTGCACCAAAGGTAGAGATTGATTATCTCCAGAAAAAGAATGTGAAGAAGCCGGCTGGAGCCAAACCGGGATTTGTAGTTTATTATACAAACTATTCTCTGATGGCTTCACCAGATATTGCAGGAATCCAGCAGCTATCCTGATTGTAACCGTTTTTCCCTCTTTGCATGCAGCCCTGAATTTGCGAAACGGCTGCTCTGCAAACCGCAAGCTGCTATCTATATACACCGGAGCCTGTTTCAAACGCGCTCTGATTTAAGAACAGGAGTTATCTATGAGTATTTTAAATGTTGAACACCTTACCCACGGCTTTGGTGACAGAGCCATTTTCCATGATGTTTCCTTCCGTCTTTTAAAAGGAGAACATATTGGCCTGGTAGGCGCCAACGGAGAGGGAAAATCCACCTTCTTCAATATTGTAACTGACAAACTGATGCCAGATGAGGGCAGGATTCAGTGGGCAAAAAATGTCCGCGTAGGTTATCTGGACCAGCATTCTGTCCTCGCTCCTGGCATGACCATCCGCGACGTGCTGAAATCTGCTTTTTCCTGGCTTTTTGAACTGGAAGAACGAATGAATACCATCTGTGATTCCCTTGGTGAAGCCTCCCCGGAAGAAATGGAAACTCTTATGGAGGAACTGGGAACTATCCAGGATACCCTGACCATGCACGACTTCTACGTAATTGATTCCAAAGTAGAAGAGGTTGCCCGGGCACTTGGTCTTCTGGATCTTGGACTTGACCGTGATGTCACAGATCTCAGCGGCGGACAGCGTACCAAGGTGCTCCTTGCCAAGCTGCTTCTGGAGAAACCAGATATTCTTCTTCTGGATGAGCCCACCAACTATCTGGATGAAGAGCACATTGCATGGCTGAAACGCTATCTCCAGGAATATGAGAATGCCTTTATCCTGATTTCCCACGATATCCCGTTTCTCAATGATGTGATCAATATCGTTTATCATATGGAAAATCAGGAGCTGAACCGTTATGTAGGCGATTATGACCACTTCCAGGAAGTCTATGAAGTGAAAAAGGCTCAGTTAGAGGCGGCTTACCGCCGCCAGCAGCAGGAAATCAGCGAACTGAAGGATTTCGTTGCCAGAAACAAGGCCCGGGTTTCCACCAGAAACATGGCAATGTCCCGCCAGAAAAAGCTGGACAAAATGGATGTGATCGAACTGGCTGCCGAGAAACCAAAGCCGGAGTTTCACTTCAAACAGGGACGCACCCCTGGCAAATACATCTTCGAGACAAAGGATCTTGTGATCGGATATGACGAGCCCCTTTCCCGCCCTCTCACCCTTTCCATGGAAAGAGGCCAGAAAATCGCGCTTGTAGGTGCCAACGGAATTGGAAAAACCACGCTTCTGAAAAGTATTCTTGGTCTGATCCCATCATTGAAGGGAACCAGGGAATTAGGAGACAATCTGCAGATCGGATATTTTGAGCAGGAAGTAAAAGGTGACAACAAAACTACCTGTATTGATGAGATCTGGGCAGAATTCCCGTCTTATACCCAGTACGAAGTACGCTCCGCACTTGCAAAATGCGGTCTCACCACCAAGCATATTGAGAGTCAGGTCCGTGTGCTTTCCGGCGGTGAGCAGGCCAAGGTCCGCCTTTGCAAGCTGGTAAACAAAGAGACAAATGTCCTTCTTCTTGACGAGCCTACCAACCACCTGGATGTGGATGCAAAAGAAGCTCTGAAGGAGGCACTAAAGGAATACCGTGGAAGTGTGCTTCTCATCTGCCATGAGCCGGAATTTTATCAGGATGTGGTTTCACAGGTGTGGGACTGCAGTAAATGGACAACTAAGATCCTGTAAATGCTATACTAAGATTATTATTTTATAAGCAAAACAGCATCCGGACAGAATATATTTTTTATACTTCTGTCTGGATGCTGTTTTTATTTCCTTTACTAAACGGACGTGTCACCTGTCGGCGGCATCACCATATATGAAGGATTTATGCATTCTGTTACATTTCAATCTATCAGTTCACAAACTGAATGATTCCAGATACCTGCTCGTATGCACTATCCCAGTCCTGACCACTTGCCAGTCCTTTTACTTTTCCCTTGATCGTTACTCGCTTGGAAGCCGCATATCCGGAAGCATCTGCCTTGATTCCCTTATTGGTTGTGAAATCATGCGTACCCCAGATCTTATCTGCATAATATTTGCCGTCAGCCTTCAATTCAATATTGCTGAATGTGGCATTTACAGAATCTCCGTTTAATCTTGCAGAACCCTCTACGCGAAGATAGACAGTTGTGTTTGCAAGACTGCTGTTTTTAACTGTTTTGGCAAGTTTGCCGTTGATGTAGCAGCTGCAGGTTCCGTCTTTTTTCACAGTCAGCATTACATGGTAAGTCTTATCTCTGGCCGCTTCCTGAACCCAGATATAGTTCTGACCGCCTGCACCATTGTGGGCTACATTCTCGATCATGAACCATGCCTTACCTGTATAGGGAGCTCTTGCATGCTTGTCATACTGGATACCAAAGCTTACTGCAGAGGTCGCCGTGCAGGCAACCAGCTTCGCATGGTAACCGGAACCGGAACCAGAAAGTACCATATCCGTTTCAATGGTATATTCGGAAGCTGTATTTGCAACAGTGGAACCTGTTGCCGTGGTATTTCCGCCGGCAGTATCCGGTTTCGTTGTGGTTGGCACCTTATAAACGATTTTCAGTCCTTTTTTGTTATAGGAACTTACTTTCTTTCCTTTGTAGGCTTTTACTGTGTAGTAGTATGTAGTTCCACTCTTCACTTTTTTATCTGTGTAAGATGTTTTGGAACCGCCTTTCACAGTTTTGATTTTTTTCCAGGAACTATTTTCTGTCTTACGCATAACATAGTAGCCGGAAGCGCCTTTACTCTTTTTCCAGGTAATTTTAACACTTTTGTTTACACGTACCACCTTGGAAAGCTTCGGTGCTTTTAATGCTGCTGCCTGAACCGCCTCTGCTTTTCCAAATGAATAAACCGGAAATACAAGCATAAAAGCAAGTAAAAACAGCATAATCTTTTTGATTCCTTTTCTGTTCATAATATTCCTCCTTCTTTCCTCATATGAACTTCCATCATAAAAGACGGAGAACTTCTTCAAGAAATTCTCCGTCTCATTATACTACTTATTCATCAGCAGCGTCAACCTTACTTGCTCTTGCTTCGATCTCTTTCTGCTGGATATCACCAGGAGCCTGCTCATAGCGGGCAAACTCGTAGGAGAAGTCACCACTTCCACCAGTCATGGAACGAAGATCTGTGGAATATCCATAAATCTCAAGAAGAGGAACGTCAGCTTCAATAATGGTATTTCCGTTATGATCCGGATTCATTCCAAGAACACGGCCGCGGCGCTTATTCAGATCGCCCATAACGTCACCTGTATATTTATCCGGAACTGTAACCTTCATGGAAACGATTGGCTCTAACAGTACCGGAGAAGCATCCATGAAGCCTTTCTTGAATGCAAGGATGGTAGCCATCTTAAACGCCATCTCTGAGGAATCTACCGGATGATAAGATCCATCATAAAGAGTAGCCTTTACACCAACTACCGGATATGCTGCAAGAGGTCCTTTCTGAACACATTCCTGAAGGCCCTTCTCGACTGCCGGGAAGTAGTTCTTCGGAACTGCACCACCAACAACAACCTGCTCAAATACGTATGGAGTCTCCATATCGCCAGACGGCTCAAAACGCATCTTAACATGTCCATACTGTCCATGTCCGCCGGACTGTTTCTTATGTTTGCCTTCTACGTCAGAATTCTTGCGGATGGTCTCACGGAATGGAACCTTCGGTTTGGAAAGCTCTACATCAACTTTATAACGCTCTTTCAGCATGCTGACAATAACATCAAGATGCTGATCGCCCATACCATAGATCAGACTCTGACGGTTAGCACCATCGTTCTCAACACGAACAGTCCTGTCTTCGCTCATGATCTTGGCAAGAGCCTGGGAAATCTTATCCTCATCGCCCTTGTTCACAGCCTTAAATCTCTTATAGGTATAAGGTGTGGAAAGAATTGCTTTCGGATAAAGAACCGGATTCGCCTTGGTGGCAAGGCTGTCACCAGTCTGAACACTGACTAATTTGGCAATTGCACCGATATCACCTGCATGGAGCTCTGGAACTTCGATAGGCTTGGAACCCTGAAGAACATATAATTTGTTCAGGCGCTCTTCTGTGCCTTTCTCAACATTGAGAAGGGTATCATCAGATTTGATAACACCGGAGCAAACCTTGATCAGGGAATACTTGCCAAGGAATGGATCCACGATGGATTTCCATACATATGCTGATTTTGCTTTGGCGAAATCGTAATTTGCTTCAAAAATCTCGTTGGTCTTCTGGGAAATACCGTTGCAGGAACGTTTGTCCGGGCTTGGGAAATATCCGCAGATGTCGTCCAGAAGGTTGGATACGCCGCGAAGATTGATCGGGGATCCCATGCATACCGGAACAATGCTTGCATCCTGTACATTGGCGGCAAGTGCTGCGGAAACTTCTGTAACGGAGAACTCGTCTCCCTCAAAATAACGATCCATGAATTCCTCGCTGGTCTCTGCTACAGATTCCATCAGGATATCATGATACTTCTCAAGATACTCATCCAGATAAGAAGGAATCTCGCACTCTTCCTTCTGTCCCTTGTCGATATATTTTCTTCCGGCCTGCTTCACAACGTTAACATATCCCACGAACTTGCCATCCTCACGGATCGGGAAATGCAGCGGGGCAATCTTCTTGCCATAAAGCTCGGTAAGCTGATCTACTACCTTACGGTAACTTACATCGTCCACGTCCATATCGGTAACGAAAATCATTCGCGGAAGTTTATACTTCTCGCAGAGATTCCATGCCTTCTGGGTACCAACCTGTACCCCTGCCTTACCTGATACTACGATGATTGCTGCGTCTGCAGCGCTGACAGCTTCCTCAACTTCTCCTACGAAGTCAAAATATCCGGGAGTGTCCAGAATGTTTACCTTGTTCTTCTGCCACGGGACCGGAATCAGAGATGTAGTGATAGAGAAATGTCGTTTGATTTCTTCTTTATCATAATCACTGACTGTATTGCCATCTTCTACACGGCCTAAACGGTTGGTCAAGCCGGCAAGATATGCCATTGCTTCTGCCAGAGTTGTCTTTCCAGCACCGCCGTGTCCTAACAGCACTACATTTCTGATTCGGTCAGTTCTAAAAACGTCCATATGTAATACCTCCCTGTTTGTCTAATATGTTCATATTTTACTAAATATTCAGAAGAATTTCAAGTATTTTCTGGGATTTTGACGGTCTTTTTTCAAAAAAGTTTAGATTATTTTGTCATTTCTGTAGGAATTGACAATTTGCGAGGAATCTCGTACAATATCATAAGATAATTTTTCACTTTAACGAAGGAAAGGAAACGACATTATATTATGAAGACAATCGGTTTTATCGGTCTCGGTCTGATTGGCGGCTCTATCGCCAAGGCCATCCGGAAGTACCATCCGGATTACCACATTCTGGCCTATAACCGCAGTAAGGAAGCACTTGCCTCCGCCATTAGCACCGGCATTATAGATGGTGTCTGTGAGGAAATGAAGGATCCACGCTTTGGATCCTGTGATTATGTATTTTTATGTGCTCCGGTAGAGATCAACCTGGAGTGCCTTGCATATCTGAAAGAGATCCGCCAGCCAGGCTGCATTATCACAGATGTGGGAAGTGTAAAGGGAATCATCCATCAGAAAGTGGATGAGCTGGGAATGACAGACTGCTTTATCGGCGGTCACCCTATGGCCGGTTCTGAGAAAACCGGTTTTGACCATTCCAACGAGCGCATTCTGGAAAATGCATACTATATTCTTACTCCGGGCGGGGAAGTGGGACTGGAATATATTTCAGATTTTACAGAGCTGATCAGTTCTCTTGGTGCTATCCCTATGGTGCTTACAGCTGAAGAACATGATTTTATTACAGCAGGTGTAAGCCATCTGCCCCATATTATTGCTTCCGCCCTTGTAAATCTGGTAAAAACCCTAGACAACGATGCCGAATATATGAAGACCATCGCTGCAGGCGGTTTCCGCGATATTACAAGGATTGCCTCCTCCTCTCCCGTTATGTGGCAGCAGATCTGCATGGAAAACCATGAGAACATTTCCAATGTTCTGGACGACTACATCCGCATGCTGATCCAGATCCGCTGTTCTGTAGACAACTGTGCTACAGATGGGAAGGAGGCAGATGCTATTTATCAGATGTTTGCAAGCTCCAGGGATTACCGTGATTCCATTGATGTTGTGGATAATGGTCCTATCCGCAAGGCTTATGTGCTTTATCTGGATATTGCAGATGAGGCCGGCGGAATCGCTACCATTGCCACCATCCTTGCCATGGACAAGATCAGCATTAAAAACATCGGCATCATCCACAACCGCGAATTCGAGCAGGGCGTTCTGAAAATCGAATTTTATGAAGAAGACGCTATGGAACGGGCCATTGCACTTTTGAAAAAGCGCAATTATATTGTTTATGAGCGATAACCTGCGCACCGACAGTTGTTTATTGGATACATTACAATTATTTTTTCAGACAAACTCTGTATCAATACAGCAAATATGAAGTAAACGCCATATTGACTCGTCTAATTCTTTATAAGCAATATAGTCGATACCTGTTTTTGCTGTATGAAACTTTATATTTAAGGAACGATTATTATGGAAATAAAAAAACTTACAAATCTCCACGGAGAACTTACAGTTCCAGGCGACAAATCCATCTCCCACCGTGCCGTCATGTTCGGTTCCCTTGCCAAAGGAACCACAAAGATCACCCATTTTCTGGAAGGAGCTGACTGCCTTTCCACCATCTCCTGTTTCCGCAAAATGGGTATTGATATTGAGAATAACAACGGAGAAATCCTGGTTCATGGAAAAGGACTCCACGGATTATCTGCCCCTGTTGATATTCTGGATGTTGGAAACAGTGGCACAACTACCCGCCTGATTTCCGGTATTCTTGCAGGACAGAATTTTGTATCGGAGCTTACCGGCGATGACTCTATCCAGAGCCGTCCCATGAAACGGATCATGACGCCTCTCCTTTCCATGGGCGCTGATATTGCAAGCATAAAGGGAAATAACTGTGTTCCCCTTCGGATCACAGGTCATCCTCTGAAGGCCATTCACTATGATTCCCCAGTTGCTTCTGCTCAGGTAAAATCCTGTGTACTTCTGGCAGGAATGTATTCTGACGGAATTACCAGCGTCACCGAACCGGTTCTTTCCAGGAACCATACAGAAATCATGTTAAACTATTTTGGAGCTCGGGTAACTTCTGAGGGAACTACCGCTTCCATTGCTCCGGAACCATCTCTTTTTGCCAGAGAAATTACAGTACCTGGGGATATTTCTTCTGCTGCTTATTTCATCGCTGCAGGACTTCTGGTGCCAGGCAGTGAGATTCTTCTGAAGAATGTGGGAATCAATCCCACAAGAGACGGACTGCTCCGTGTGTGCAAGGATATGGGAGCTGACATTACGCTCTTAAATGTAAATATGGAAGGAGAGCCTACCGCTGATCTTCTTGTTCGCACCAGTTCTCTTCACGGTACAACAGTAGGCGGGGAAATCATTCCGACTCTTATCGACGAGATTCCGATGATTGCAGTTATGGCTGCTTTCGCAGAGGGAACTACTGTGATCAAGGATGCAAAAGAACTTAAAGTAAAAGAATCAGACCGTATTCTGGTTATGGCAGAGAATCTTTCCCGCATGGGTGCGGACATTACACCTACAGATGACGGCATGATCATTCATGGGGGAAAACCACTGCATGGGGCAGAGATTGACTCTTACCTGGATCACAGAGTGGCTATGTCCTTCGCTGTTGCCGGACTGCTCTGTGATGGACCACTCTCTATTAAGGGGGGGGACTGTGTGAAGATTTCTTATCCGGAATTTTATGAGGATCTGTATCGGTTAGGGGAATAATCTGAGCCTCAGGAACTTAAATGAGAACATTTTTCGTTACTGTGAACGGAGTGAGCAGTAACCATTTTTCCATTTAGGTTCCTGTTTTTTTGCCTTTTTAGATGTGCATTCCTATTATTTTATGTTAAATAATAGTCAATGTTAGTTTAGTGAAACTATCATATTTTGCCAGATTATATGCTTGTATTTTCTTTTAAAATATACATATTGCACATTTTAACATGTATTAATTTCTGTGCAATTTTAAAATTCGTTTTAATCTCATTTCTATATTGATATTCTTTTAACGATTTCGACGAAGTTAAAAAACTTTCCGTTTTCCTCTTTTTTTCTTCAAAAAAATAACGTATAATCCCACTGTAAGTTGAGGAACACTAAAACAAACAAAGCGAAGGTGAACAGCCCAGACAAAAGAGCGGCTGCCACAAGAAAGGAGCCAGAAATAATGAAAATTTTATTTTACGGAACCAAAAATTATGACGAGCAGTTTTTTGAAAAACTTTTACCTGAATTTCCAGATATTAAGATTAAATTTATTGAAGCAAATATCCATGAGGAGACCGCTTCTCTTGCAAAAGGTTATGAAGCCATCTGTGCTTTTGTAAATGCAGATCTTGGCGCTCCTGTTATTGAAGAATTACATCAGCAGGGTGTAAAACTGATCCTTATGCGCTGCGCTGGTTACAATAACGTGGATCTTAAGACAGCCCACAAATATGGCATGAAAGTTCTGCGTGTACCAGGTTACTCTCCCGAGGCTGTTGCAGAGCACGCAATGGCGCTGGCGCTTACAGCTAACCGTCACACTCACAAGGCTTACATCAAATGCCGTGAGAACAACTTTACTTTAAGCGGTCTTATGGGCGTGAACCTTTACAAGAAAACAGCCGGTATTATCGGTACTGGTAAGATTGGTCAGGCTATGGCAAGAATCTGCAAGGGATTTGGAATGCGGGTCATTGCTTATGATCTTTTCCCCAACAAGAATCTTGACTTCCTGGAATACGTTTCTCTCGATGAGTTGCTGGCTACCAGTGATCTGATCAGCCTGCACTGCCCGCTTACTGACGAAACCAAACATATTATCAACGAAAAGACAATTGCCCAGATGAAGGACGGAGTTATCCTTGTAAACACTTCCCGTGGCGGTCTTATCAAGACGGAGGATCTGATTTCCGGTATCCGCGACCATAAGTTCTTCGCAGTTGGTCTGGATGTTTACGAGGAGGAATCTGATTATGTATTCGAGGATCTGTCTGAGAGCATCATGCAGACTTCCTTGATCCAGAGGCTTCTCTCCTTCCCGAACGTAACCATGACCTCCCATCAGGGATTCTTTACAGAAGAAGCGCTCACTAACATTGCAGAGACAACTATGGAGAATGCGCAGGCTTATATCAATGGAGATGAGCTGAAGAACGAGGTTCTTTCATAATTCATAAATCACTATAGAAAATACGGTGTTTCAATGCATAGGTATTGAAACACCGTTTTTCTATTTAGTTGGTTAAAAGTTCTTCAGGAGGGACGCATTTGGACAATGTGTATTACTCACTCGCCGGCGCAACGCTGCAGCGAACTAATCGCTAACTGCGATTAATGCGTTCGGGAGAGCCCTCACGCATAAGTCTCCGTAAGCGCTGGATTTCGCTTCCGCTAAGAGCGCGCCTAAAATGGCTCGCTGGAGTAATACACATTGCCCAAATGCTGTGTACTGGCTGGGACTTGCTGGTTAGCAAGAACTTTTAACGAAGGGGAGGGGGAGTGACTGGTTTCCCGATACTTTCTTGACAACGATAGATTAGAAAAAGCAATAAAGTTGCGGGATACCAACTACTTCACCCACCCCCGTTGTTGTCGTTATTGTTTCTTTCTTCCCTTTTCAGTAACCAGCGATTTTGCAATGTATATTCGCAAGCCGCGCATTTTAGGAGCGGTTTTAGTGGAGGCGAGATCCATGACTTACGGAGACTTAGGCGCGAAGGCTCTCCTGAGCGTCTTAGTCGTAGTTAGTCATTAGCTTGCCGGAACGTTGCGACGCGCGGCGGTGAATATACATTGTGAAATCGCGTCCGGAATAACGACCAACACACTAAATAGCAATTTATTCTGAATATCTTTCCCTAAGAAGTGCAATTTCTCTTGTCCAACCCTCATCATCATTAGGCGTTTCCAGAATAAAAGGCTTACCCTCCAATGCCGGGTGCCGGATGACACGGACAAGGGCATCAAGACCAATCTGGCCTTCCCCGATTCTGGCGTGGCGGTCTTTGTGACTGCCAAGAGGATTGAGGCTGTCGTTTAGGTGGATGGCTTTTAAGTGGTCGAGACCGATGATGCGGTCGAATTCAGTTATGACACCGTCCAGGTCGTTTACAATATCGTAGCCACCATCCCACACATGGCAGGTATCCAGGCAGATTCCAAGTTTATCGCGTTTTTCTACAAGGTCCATGATGGCACGAAGCTCCTGGAAATAGCTTCCCACCTCAGAGCCTTTTCCAGCCATGGTTTCAAGAAGAACTGTAGTGGTCTGTTCTTCAGTAAGAACTGCATTCAGCACTTCTGCAATCTTCTGAATTCCAACCTCTATTCCCTGTCCCACATGGCTGCCTGGATGGAAATTATAATAATTTCCTGGTGTGGCTTCCATGCGTTTCAGATCATCCGAAAAAGTATTTCTGGCAAAATCCCGCAGATTTTCTTTGGCCGCGCAGGCATTTAAGGTATAAGGCGCATGCGCCACGATTTTGCCGAATTCATGCTCCCTGGCAATCTCCTGAAACTTCGCCACATCTGCAGGGTCAATAGCTTTGGCATTCCCTCCTCTTGGATTTCTGGTAAAAAATGCAAACGTGTTGCCGCCATTTTTTACAATCTGGCGTCCCATGGCTGCGTAGCCTTTGGATGATGAAGTATGATTTCCTATATATAACATGTCGTTTTCCCTTCTTATTTACTATTTTATTATGAAAATCCCGTACGGTAGCCAAAAATGAGCCATGCTTGCACGAGCGAACTCTTGGATATCGAACGGGCTAGACCGTATGAGTAAGTAGGGCGATGGCCCGGATTACGATTGCGGT
This sequence comes from Ruminococcus sp. D54t1_190329_F1, assembly GCF_015551645.1. Lineage (NCBI taxonomy): Bacteria > Bacillati > Bacillota > Clostridia > Eubacteriales > Oscillospiraceae > Ruminococcus > Ruminococcus sp. D54t1_190329_F1. The sequence goes on along the minus strand of NZ_JADNDC010000007.1, from coordinate 105,719 downwards.
CGGCAGCTGCGGGAGCGCCATAGGCGCGAAACAGCTGACTCTCAGGCACTCCTTAAGTACATCCTATATATTTTAGCATTTCCCCCTTCTTTTTCAAGATATTTATTGACGAAAACCCATTTTATTCTTATACTGTTAAAAGGTGTGCTCTTCTGTAAAAAAGACTTTTGTCCCATATTTTTTCACAGAATTCATACATAGAAAAAAGGAAGGAAATCAACATGAAAGAACGTGAAAAGTTTTCATCCCGGCTTGGATTTATTCTCATTTCAGCCGGCTGCGCCATTGGAATCGGCAATGTATGGCGCTTCCCTTATATAACAGGACAGTACGGCGGCGCAGCATTTGTACTGATCTATCTTCTGTTCCTTGTAATTCTTGGACTGCCTATTATGGTTATGGAATTTGCTGTCGGACGCGCAAGCCGCAAGTCCGCTGCCAGAAGCTTCCATCTCCTTGAGCCAAAGGGCACCAAATGGCACCTTTACAGCTATGGAGCCATGCTTGGCAACTATATGCTGATGATGTTTTACACCACTGTAGGCGGCTGGATGCTGGCTTACTTCTTTAAAATAGCAAGCGGCACCTTCACAGGTCTTGATACAGAAGCGGTAGGAAACGTATTTAACACCATGCTCTCCAATCCTGGAGAAATGACCTTCTGGATGGTAATCGTAACTGCATTCGGTTTTGGTACCTGCTGCATGGGACTGCAAAAAGGTGTTGAGCGTATCACAAAGGTTATGATGGTATGTCTTCTTACTATTATGGTAGTTCTTTGCGTTAAGAGCTGTACGCTTCCAGGTGCCATCGAGGGTATTAAGTTCTATCTTCTCCCGGATTTTGGCCGTCTGAAAGAGAACGGACTGCTTTCCGGTATTTATGCCGCTATGGGACAGGCATTCTTCACCTTGAGCCTTGGGATCGGCGCAATGGCAATCTTTGGAAGTTATATCGACAAAGACCGTAGCCTTATGGGCGAATCCATCCAGATTGGTATTCTGGATACTTTCGTGGCACTAATGGCCGGACTTATTATTTTCCCGGCATGCTTTGCTTACAATGTAAGCCCTACACAGGGTGTTGGACTTGTATTCGTAACACTGCCGAACATGTTTAACCAGATGATGGGCGGTCGTTTCTGGGGTGCACTGTTCTTCATCTTTATGACATTCGCAGCTCTCTCCACCATCATTGCAGTATTTGAGAATATCTTAAGCTTTGCCATGGATCTGTGGGGCTGGAGCCGTAAGAAGGCAGTTCTGGTAAACGGAATTGCAATCTTTGTTTTATCCATGCCATGCGTACTTGGTTTCAACGTATGGAGCGGATTTCAGCCACTGGGCGCAGGAAGCACCATACAGGATCTGGAGGACTTCATCATCTCCAATAACCTGCTTCCGCTTGGAAGCCTTGTTTACCTGCTGTTCTGCGTAACCCGCTACGGATGGGGATGGGACAATTTCATCAAAGAAGCGGATACAGGAAACGGCATTAAATTTCCGAAGTGGGCACGTCCGTATCTTACCTATGTACTGCCGCTTATTGTACTGTTGATTTTCGTAATGGGTTATTACGATAAGTTCTTCAGATAAATATTATTGTAATGTAAATCAAAGGCAAAAGTTCACAGGGCTATTCACTCAAAACATGACCTATGGATTTTTGCCTCAATGTTTATACGGAACAAACACGTCGCCTGTCGGCGACATCATATACAAAAAGCCATATGAGGATAGACGTATGCAAAAGAAAAAAAATTTATACAAAAAATCCAAATATTACCGCCAGCGCCAGAAAAAGATCCGGCAGATCTGCATGTCCGCGGGGGGTGTCCTGCTGCTGGTAGTACTGATCCTAATCGTCCGGGGATGTGCAGGAAAGACAAAGAGTGTAAACTCTTCGAATGTAAACAACGCAACCGACGAAAAGACAACAGGTTCTGCTCTTTCTTCTGACAGTGAAAAGAACGATTCTTCATTTGCCGATGGAGCTAAGCAGACTGCAGAATCTTCCAGTGACAGCTCAGATTCATCTTCTGATTCCGAAAGCAGCGATACTGTTTCAACAAAATCGAAGCACGACACCCCAGTCACCCTTACTATAAGCGTTGTGGGAGACTGTACCCTTGGTACAGATGAAGCCTTCGATTACAGTACCAGCCTGAATGCATATTTTGAAAATTATGGAAAAGAATACTTTTTACAGAATGTAAAGAGCATTTTTGAAGCAGATGACCTGACTATCGCCAACAATGAAGGAACCTTCACAGACAGCAGCAGCCGCGAGGATAAAACCTTCGCATTCAAAGCCCCTGCGTCTTTTGCAGGAATTTACTCCAGCAGTTCTGTGGAAGCAGTAAACACAGCCAACAACCACAGCCATGATTACGGCGAGCAGAGCTTTCAGGATACCATGGACGCCCTGGATGCCCAGGGAATTGTTCATTTTGGCTATGATGAGACGGCCGTAATGGATATAAAAGGGGTAAAAGTAGGTCTTGTGGGAATCTATGAGTTATACGATCATCTTGAGCGTGAACAGCAGCTGAAAGACAACATTGCCAAGGTAAAAGAAGATGGTGCAGAGCTGATCATCGTTATCTTTCACTGGGGAAACGAAAAAGAAACCGTTCCAGACTCCAATCAGACCACACTTGGACATCTTGCCATTGACCTTGGCGCTGACCTGGTGTGCGGACATCATCCTCATGTACTTCAGGGAATTGAAGAATATAAAGGAAAAAATATTGTATACAGCCTTGGAAACTTCTGCTTCGGCGGAAACAGCGCCCCAAGTGACATGGACAGTATGATTTTCCAGCAGACCTTTACCATCTCAAATGACGGCGTAAAAGCAGATAATGTAACAAATATCATCCCATGTTCCATCTCCTCCGCTTACGGCTATAACAATTACCAGCCAACGCCTGCTGAAGGGGATGAAAAGACCAGAATTATGGAAAAAATCCAGGAAAGAAGCTCCTGGATCGGATAGAAGAAAATATGTTATTCAGCCCCCCAGAGCGAAAGCTCCGGGGGGTATTTTTTGATTATAATATCAGCATCGCATCCCCAAATGAAAAGAACCGATACTTCTCCTGCACTGCCACCTCATAGGCATGCAGAATATTCTCTTTTCCAGCCAGTGCAGATACCAGCATAACCAGTGTGGATTCCGGCAGATGGAAGTTGGTGATCAGACCGTCGATCATCTTAAATTTATAGCCTGGATAAATAAAAATCTCTGTCCAGCCGCTTCCAGACTTCAGAACACCATCAGCGCCAGTTGCAGATTCCAGTGTACGGCAGCTGGTAGTTCCAACTGCGATCACACGGCCGCCATTTTTCCTGGTATCGTTGATCAGCTTCGCCTGGTCTTCTTCCACAATGTAGAATTCAGAATGCATGTGATGCTGCTCCACATCATCTACCTTAACCGGACGGAATGTGCCAAGACCTACGTGAAGAGTTACATGGGCAATATTTACCCCTTTGGCTTTCACCTGCTCCAGAAGTTCCTTTGTAAAATGCAGACCTGCTGTAGGCGCTGCTGCAGAACCTTCATTCTTTGCATAAACAGTCTGGTAGCGATTCTTATCCTTTAATTTATGAGTGATATATGGAGGCAGCGGCATCTCTCCCAGCTGATCCAGAATCTCTTCGAAAATACCCTCATAATGGAACTGGATCAGACGATTCCCCTCGTCCACCACGTCAATAATCTCTCCCTTTAAGATACCATCTCCAAAAGTGATCTTAGCACCTGGGCGTGCCTTTTTACCTGGTTTTACCAGGCATTCCCAGATATCGTTCTCTCTTCTTTTCAGAAGAAGGATCTCGATCACTGCGCCAGTCTCTTCCTTGTGACCGTAAAGTCTTGCCGGAATAACCTTGGTATCATTGATAACCAAAGTATCACCTTCATTCAGATAGTCCAGTATATCCCTGAAATGGCGATGCTCAATACTGCCATCTGCCATAGAAAGATGCATAAGTCTGGAAGAACTTCTGTCCTCCAGCGGATCCTGGGCGATCAGCTCCTGAGGGAGCTCATAGTAAAAATCAGATGTTCTCATCTTTGGATTCCTCCTCTTTCCACTGCTTTTTCAGCTGCCGCACAAAATTCCATTCTTTGTTGGTGAGATCTGCCTTTTTCAGCAGATCCGGGCGCCTTCTGGCTGTACGAATGATAGACTGCTCTCTGCGCCACTTCTCTATATTTGCATGATGACCGGACATAAGAACCTCCGGAACCTTTTTACCATGCCACTCTTCCGGGCGGCTGTACTGGGGATATTCCAGAAGATTTCCTGCAAAGGACTCGGTCTCGCCAGACTCCTGATTGCTGAGCACGCCTGGAACCATGCGGGAAATAGAATCCATCATAACCATGGCCGGAAGCTCGCCGCCTGTAAGCACATAATCTCCGATAGACACATAATCCGTCACAATTTCCTCCAGAACACGCTCGTCAATCCCCTCATAGTGACCGCAAAGGAAAACCAGGTCTTCCTCTTTCGCCATGTCTCTTGCCATCTGCTGATTAAACACCTGTCCCTGCGGGGTGAGATAAACCACACGGGGGCGCTTCCCGGCTTTCTCGGCAATCGCTTCATAAGCCAGGTAAACCGGTTCTGCCTGCATCAGCATTCCAGCACCGCCGCCGTAAGTATAATCATCTACTTTCTGGTGCTTGTTAAAAGCATAGTCGCGGATATTTATGGCCTCCACAGAAAGGATTCCTGCATTAATAGCACGCCCTGTAATGCTGGTGTTCATTCCATTCCGGATCATTTCCGGAAAAAGGGTCAAAACATGGAAATTCATTTATAAAAGTCCTTTCATCAAATGTACCGTCATCACATTCTCTTCCAGATCAACGTCAAGGATGCATTCCTTGATTGCCGGGAGAAGTACTTCCTGATGATCTGGAAGCTCTACTACGTAAACATCATTGGCTCCTGTCTCCATAACATCTTTCAGGGTTCCGAAATGGGTGTTGCCCTCCAGAACCACTTCCATGCCAATCAGGTCGCCGATGTAATATTCATCTTCATCCAGTTCCTGGGCTTCTTCTCTGGGAACCCACAGGTCTCTGCCTTTGTACATTTCAATATCATTTATATTATCAATCCCATTAAATTTCAGGATCACAAGATTCTTAAAAAATTTCACGTTACGGATTTCCAGCTTTTTCATCTCTCTGCCGGCATCCAGAATCACGTATTCAAGATCCAGGAAACGCTCCGGATCTGTGGTAGGGAATACTTTTACTTCTCCCCGCACGCCATGAGTGGTGGTAATTACTCCAACCTTTAATAAATCTTCCATTCAAAACTCCTCTACAAAAAACGAATATGTCTGCCGTCCAGGACTTTCATAAGTAAAAACAGGAGCCATGTCTCCACAGCTCCTGCATCCATATATCTTGCTTATCATTGCAGAATATCTACAATCACTTTTTTGCTGCTTTTGGAAGAAGCCGCTTTTACTACGGTACGGATGGCCTTGGCGATTCTGCCCTGACGTCCGATCACCTTACCCATATCAGATGGTCCTACCTTCAGTTCGATAACAACAGCGTCATCCTTTTCTGTTTCGGTAACGACTACTTCGTCCGGATTTTCAACAAGAGATTTTGCAATTACTTCTACTAATTCTTTCATTACACACCTCCCTGATCCCGCCCCGGAGCATATTCAAAAAATGCCCTCATCTGGACGTCACAGAAATACCCCCTGAAAATTGCCGGTTACAGTTCACGACTTTCACAGGAAATACTGTGCAGTCTGAACCATTCTGGCAACCTCTAAGATACTCCTTAAATTATTTCTCGATTCCGGCCTGTTTGAGGATCTTAGCAACAACCTCTGTAGGCTGAGCACCGTTTGCAAGCCATTTCTTAGCTGCTTCTTCGTCAACCTTGCATACACTTGGCTCCTGGTTCGGATCATATGTTCCGATCTCTTCGATACATCTTCCATCACGTTTGCTGCGGGAATCTGCAACAACGATTCTATAGTAAGGTGCTTTCTTCTGTCCCATTCTTCTTAATCTGATCTTAACTGCCATTTTAATTTTCCTCCAATTTACTTTCTCTTTATTAGTTAATTTAATTATTTTATGTTAAAAAGGGAGCTTAAAGCCGCCTCTTTTACCACCCATTTTGCCGCCGCCCATGAGACCCGGCATCTGCTTCATCATCTTCTTGCTCTGCTCAAACTGCTTCACAAGGCGATTGACTTCTGCAACATCCACACCTGCGCCTCTGGCAATTCTGTTCTTGCGGGAAAGGTTCAGGATTCCCGGATTAGAACGCTCCTGTGGGGTCATGGAAAGAATAATGGACTTGGTTCTGTCCATTGCTTTCTCATCGATCATGCTCTCCACATCTTTCATCTTGCTTCCCACACCTGGGAGCATGTTCAGGATGCTGGAGATTCCGCCCATCTTATTCATCTGTTCAAGGCTGGTAAGATAGTCATTGAAATCAAAATCCATCTTCTTCAGCTTCTTGGACATCTCCTGGGCTGCTTCCTGATCCACGGCTGCTTCTGCCTTCTCGATCAGGCTCATTACATCTCCCATACCAAGGATACGGGATGCCATTCTCTCCGGATAAAACTGTTCCAGATCGGATAACTTCTCTCCCATACCTACATACAGGATTGGCTTGCCAGTTACGGACTTGATGGAAAGAGCTGCACCACCACGGGTATCACCATCCATCTTGGTCAGGATCACTCCATCGATTCCAACCTTCTCTGCAAAAGTCTGGGCTACATTGACTGCATCCTGTCCGGTCATGGCATCTACTACAAGGACTGTAGCATCTACCTCAATATTAGACTTAATATCAGCAAGCTCCTGCATCATATCCTCATCGACATGAAGACGACCTGCTGTATCAATGATCACTACATTCTGCTGATTCGCCTTGGCATGTGCAACAGCCGCCTTGGCTATGTCTACCGGGCTCTGTTTATCGCCCATGGTAAAGACTTCCACGCCTTGTTTCTCACCGTTTACCTGCAGCTGAGTGATCGCTGCGGGTCTGTAAACGTCACAGGCTACCAGAAGAGGTTTCTTACCTTTCGACTTGATCTTACCTGCAAGCTTGGCTGCGGTAGTAGTCTTACCGGCTCCCTGAAGACCTGCCATCATAATGACAGTCAGATCATTGCCAGGCTTGATCGGAAGCTCTGTAGTCTCGCTTCCCATAAGATTAACCAGCTCTTCGTTTACAATCTTGATGACCATCTGGCCTGGGTTCAGTCCGTTCATAACGTCCTGTCCAACTGCACGTTCCTGTACAGATTTCGTGAACTGTTTCACGACTCTGAAGTTAACGTCTGCTTCAAGGAGTGCCATCTTAACTTCTTTAAGAGCAATCTTAACATCCTCTTCGGTCAGACGGCCTTTGCTTCTCAGCTTCTTGAATACATTCTGAAGTTTATCTGTTAAGCTTTCAAATGCCATGAATTATAACTCCTCTAAAATCACATTGGATATTGCCTCAATATCATCAGCGTGATATCCGGATGCAAGCTCATGTATCTTCTGTACCTGTCCCCGGATATTCACAAACTTCTCCACCAGATGCAGCTTCTCTTCATATCCTTCCAGTGCCTTGTCACAGCGTCTGATCATATCATGTACGCCCTGACGGCTGATATTCAGTTCCTCTGCAACCTCACTTAAAGAATAATCCTCCAGAACTACACTCTCGTAGATCTGCTGCTGTCTCTTCGTAAGAAGCTCTCCGTAAAAATCATAGAGCAAAGTACGTTCCACAAACTTTTCCATTCGTTATCACCTTGGGTATCATACCGTATTTTGTGGTGTGTGTCAAGTGTTTTTTCTTTACATGCAATATTTTTTATATGTCCAAATTTATTATACGCTATTTCTAATTATCTGCCCTTATGTTATACTATAAAAGCTGCCGAGCCTCCAGCAGAAAGGAGGTGAATTCGATGGATAATATTATTGCTCTAATCCTTGTCCCTGTCGCAGTAAATGTAATTAGCTACTGCATTTACAAATGGCTGGACAGAAAAGACAAATAGGCAGCATAACAGCCTAAGGCATAAGCCACCTACATAAACGGAATAGAAAACCCCGGAAGTCTCGCACACCTCCGGGGTTTTCGTTTGCTTTCGATGGACTATTGCTCTAATCCTTAGCTACTATTAGGATATGCCATAACCAACGAAATGTCAACTTAAAATTCACATATTTTACTGACACTTAAAATCCACATATTTTACTGAATCAAACTATCATCATCAAAATAATTAATTTTCATAGAAGCCTTTACATCCCTCAGAGTCTCAGCAGCCTTTGCCTCAGCCACCTTACTGCCCTCTCTTAAAATGTCATAGACATCCGGAATGCGCTGCTCCCACATTTTACGGTGCTCGCGGATCGGGCCAAGCTCAGCCTGGAGAACGTTGTTCAGGAACTTCTTAACCTTAACATCTCCAAGTCCGCCTCTCTTATAATGGTCTTTCAGCTCGTCCAGGTTCTGATAATCCGGAAGAAATTCCGGGAAGTATTCTGGTTTGCAGAAAGCATCCAGATAAATAAATACCGGGTTGCCATCAACATTTCCTGGATCCTGAACACGAAGATGATTCGGATCCGTGAACATGGACATAACCTTCTTCTTAACCTCATCTGCCTCATCGGAAAGATAAATGCAGTTTCCAAGAGATTTACTCATTTTTGCCTTACCGTCAATACCTGGCAGACGCAGGCACGCCTTGTTGGAAGGAAGTACGATCTCTGGCTCTGTAAGCGTCTCACCATATACTGTGTTAAACTTGTGTACGATCTCTTTGCACTGCTCCAGCATAGGAAGCTGATCCTCGCCAACCGGAACTGCTGTTGCGCGGAAAGCCGTGATATCTGCTGCCTGGCTGATAGGATAGCAGAAGAATCCAACCGGAATGCTGGCTTCGAAATTACGCATCTGGATCTCAGATTTCACAGTAGGGTTACGCTGAACACGGGCCACTGTAACCAGATTCATATAATAGAAGGTAAGCTCTGTAAGCTCCGGAACCATGGACTGGATGAAAATTGTGGATTTCTCCGGATCAATCCCGCAAGCCAGATAATCAAGTGCTACCTGGATAATATTCTGACGAACCTTCTCCGGGTGCTCTGCGTTATCAGTAAGCGCCTGGGCATCCGCGATCATAATATAAATCTCGTCATAATTTCCGGAATTCTGAAGCTTTACACGCTCAGATAAAGAGCCCACATAATGTCCCACATGAAGACGTCCTGTAGGGCGGTCTCCTGTTAAAATTACTTTTTTCATAGTTTGCTACTCCTTATATTCACCGCCATGCCGATCCTTTTTTAACCAACACAGTTGTACTTATTTATAATCATTTCAGCAAACACTCCCCATTTTTTTACATGAATATGCAAAACGTCCAAAGCACATAGATTAACTTTAGTTACTATTCACTGGTAACATTCCGCGAGGTGTTTTTTGTGAACGGAGTGAACAGTAACTAACTTTATTCATACCATTTGTAATGCTGCTTCAGCTATTAACTGCAAGGCGGGGAAATGCTTCTATTTTTCAATTACAGACTTGCGCGAATTACTTTCGGTCTGCATCCGGCAGTCTCCAGCGCTTTCACGATCTGATTCTTATGATCTGTACCAAATGCCTCCAGAGTGATTTTCAGTTCTACAGCGGCATTACGGTTTGTGCTTACAAACTGGTTATGATCCAGCTTGATAACATTTCCCTGATTCTCAGCAATAATAGAAGCCACACGTACCAGTTCACCAGGCTTATCCGGGATAAGAACAGATACGGTAAAGATTCTGTCACGCTGGATCAAACCATGCTGTACTACAGAAGACATGGTAATCACATCCATATTTCCACCACTTAAAATGGACACAACCTTTTTATTCTTGAAATCAAGATGACGAAGCGCAGCCACTGTCAGAAGTCCTGAATTCTCAACGATCATCTTGTGATTCTCTACCATATCCAGGAATGCAACGATCAGCTCATCATCCTCAACCGTGATGATTTCATCCAGATTCTCCTGGATATATGGGAAAATATGAGAGCCCGGAGTCTGAACTGCAGTACCATCTGCAATGGTGTTTACATGGGGCAGTGTAACAACCTCCCCTTTCTCAAGAGAAGCCTTCATGCAGGCTGCACCTGCCGGCTCTACACCGATTACTTTAATATGAGGATTAAGAAGCTTGGCAAGTGTGGATACACCTGTTGCAAGTCCGCCTCCACCGATTGGCACCAGAATATAATCTACAAGAGGAAGCTCCTGAATGATCTCCATAGCAATGGTTCCCTGTCCGGTAGCAACTGCAGGATCATCAAAAGGATGAATAAAGGTATAGCCCTTTTCTTCAGCAAGCTCCAGAGCGTATGCACAGGCCTCATCATAAACATCACCATGAAGAATAACCTCTGCGCCATACCCTTTTGTACGCTCTACTTTAATAAGCGGTGTAGTGGTCGGCATTACGATCACGGCCTTCACACCGTACTTGTGTGCTGCATATGCCACACCCTGTGCATGGTTTCCAGCGGAAGCTGTGATCAGGCCTTTGCCCCTCTCCTCGTCGGAAAGAGTACTGATCTTATAATAAGCTCCACGCACCTTATATGCACCTGTTCTCTGCATGTTCTCTGGTTTGAAGAAGACCTTGTTTCCAGTGAGTTCAGAGAAATAACTGCTCTTCACCAGCTTGGTCTCCTGGGTTACCTGCTTAACTATTTCTGCCGCTTCTTCAAAACTCTCTAATGTAAGCATTTTTATTTTTCCTCCTGTAGTTTGTGGGGTTAGTTTTCATCCGGATGAATATCAAACAACGCATCCACAAAAGAATTTGCATCGAATTTCTGTAAATCGTCAATGCTCTCACCAACGCCGATATATTTCACCGGAATATCAAGCTCAGACTGGATTGCCACCGCAATACCACCCTTGGCTGTACCATCAAGCTTGGTAAGAATGATACCGGTTACATTTGCCACCTCTGCAAACTGTCTTGCCTGCACAAGTGCGTTCTGTCCTGTCGTTCCATCCAGAACCACCAGAGTTTCCAGATACGCTTCCGGATATTCCTTCTCCAGAATGCGGTAAATCTTGCGAAGCTCTTCCATAAGATTCTTCTTATTATGAAGTCTTCCTGCGGTATCACAGATCAGAACGTCTGCATTGCGGGCCTTGGCTGCTGCCACTGCATCATAGACAACTGATGCCGGGTCTGCTCCATCCTGACCGCCAATGATCTCCACTCCTGCCCGGTTCGCCCACTGGGTCAGCTGTTCCCCTGCTGCTGCACGGAAAGTATCCGCAGCACCAAGAATAACCTTTTTGCCCTGGTCCTTCAGCTTGCCGGCAAGTTTTCCAACGGAAGTTGTTTTTCCAACACCATTGACACCGATCACAAGAATAACGGATTTGCGGTTTTCAAACTCGTACTCTGTGCTGTCTACCGTCATCTGCTCCTTGATGGTATCAATAAGAAGCTGCTTGCACTCCTTGGGATCCCTGATATTCCGGATTTCCACCTGGTCTTTTAATTTGTCCAGAATGGCTGTGGTGGCATTGATTCCAATGTCACCCATGATCAGGATTTCTTCCAGTTCCTCATAAAAATCATCATCTATTGTTGAATAGCCGGTGAAAAGAGAATCGAATCCTGCCACAATGTTGTCTCTTGTTTTTGTCAGGCCACTGACAAGTCTTTTAAAAAAGCCCTTCTTTTCCTCTGCCATTTCCTCTCCTCCTTTTACTGCGTAAGCTGGTTTTCCACAAGATCAACGGAAACCAGCGTGGAGACGCCTTTCTCCTGCATGGTAATACCATAAAGTCTGTCTGCGGCATTCATAGTACCACGCCTGTGTGTTATTATAATAAATTGCGTGTTCTTCGTCAACTTCTGAAGATAGCCTGCGAAACGGCCTACATTCGAATCGTCAAGTGCCGCCTCGATCTCATCAAGAAGACAGAATGGCGACGGCTTCAGATTCTGGATTGCAAACAAAAGTGCGATTGCAGTAAGTGCCTTCTCACCACCGGAAAGCTGCATCATATTCTGAAGCTTTTTGCCTGGCGGCTGGGAAATAATACGAATTCCTGCTTCCAGAATGTCCACGTCTTCCTCAAGCTCCAGAGTCCCCTTACCGCCTCCAAACAATTCCTTGAAAGCCTTGTCAAACTCTCTCTGGATATCCTGGAATTTCTCCGTAAACTGTTTACGCATTCCCTCATCCAGTTCCTGGATAATGTTCTCCAGCTGTGCCTCTGCGGTTTTCAGATCCTCATACTGTCCGGAAAGGAAAGCATGACGCTCTGAAATCTCCTTATATTCCTCAATTGCATTTACATTAACGTTACCAAGCTTACGGATTTCATCCTTCACCTGGGCAATTTCTTTCTTCATGGCTTTCAGATCGTTCAGCTCTTCTTTTTTGTACTGAAGGGCATTGTTCGGGGTGATCTCATACTCATTCCACATATAGGAAATCTGAGATTCCCTGTGCTCTTCCAGCTTCTCGATCTGACTTTTCAGACGGTAACACTCTTTGTCCAGAAGTGAAATCCTGCCGGACAGCTGATCCCGCTTCTCAAAAAATGCCTTATGGCTGGCATTTTTTTCATCCTTCACACTCTGCCAGCTCTCCATCTGAGCCTTCGCCTTGGTTTCATCCTCTTCCAAAGTCCGGATCACTGCCTCCAGGTTCTCTACAGACTGGCGCTTTCTCTCATTCTCTTCGCCGCCAAGCTCCAGCGTTTCATGAATATCTGCTTCCTCCTGGCGAAGAGCTTCCATCTCATGGGTCAGACGGCCCAGAGTCTCTGCTGCGAAGCTTTCTTTCTGCTGGGCTGTACTTGCTTCCAGACGAAGAGCCTCCAGTTTTCTGGAAACCTCCTGCTCAGAAGCCCTCCAGGTCTCTAATTCTTCCTGTTTATTCTGGATAAAAGTCTCCAGTTCTTTCTCATCCTGCTCAGAAGCCTTCAATTCTTCGGCAATCTTGCTGTGATCAGCCTCTGCCTCCTCGATCTGACGGCGGATTTCCATCTGCTCTCTCTGAATCTCTCCGTAGCCAGCCTGGATTTCCTTTGTTTTGGCTTCTACCTGGTTAATGTTCATCTTCGCCGTGTTCTGGGCAACATACTGCTGACGCAGTTTTTCCTGCAGATCTGCAATGGTGTCACGCATAACATTGCGCTTGCTTCGATTATCATTAATAGCAGTCTGCATGTCATCCATGTCTTTTCGAAGAGCCTTCACACTGGATTCCAGTTCTTCGATCTCACGGCGGCGGCCAAGAAGGTTGCTGTTATTCTTAAAAGAACCACCTGACATAGAACCGCCCGGACTGAAGGATTCACCCTCCACAGTTACCATGCGAAGACTGTGCCGGTACTTTCGCGCAATGGCAATGGCATTGTCAATGTGATCCACCACAAGCACACGACCCAGAAGATAAGTAGCAAGTCCGGCATACTCCGGACCTGTAGTTACCAGTTCACTGGCAAGCCCGATCACTCCCGGCTCCTGCAGCGCATCCCTCTGGGTAAAACCACTTCTAGTATTGATACTGTTAAGTGGAAGGAACGTAGCACGGCCGAAACGGTTTTTCTTCAGAAATTCAATCATGTGCTTGGCAGTCTGTTCATTGTCTGTGACAATGTTCTGAATACTTCCGCCAAGAGCCGTCTCAATGGCGATCTCATACTCCTTATTTACCTGGATCAGATCTGCTACAACACCCTTAATTCCCGGTACTCGGTCCTTCTGTTCCATTACACGGCGGATACTGTTTCCGTATCCGTCATAGCGCTCTGTAATATTTTTCAAAGATTCCAGCCTGGAAGCCTCACGGTGATATGCGCTCTGGCCGATTTCCATCTGGCCGTTCTGTTTCTTTAATTCATCTGTAATTTTATGTACTTCATTATCCAGGCGCTGACACTCTGCATTCATGTCCTGGATAAGTGTGGTAATTCCCTGAAACTTCTCCTTTGCCCTCTCCAGCTCACTCTGCTGCTGGGCTTCCTCTGTTTTCAAATGAAGCTGTCTCTGACTGATTCCCGCTTTACGGATATCGATCTGCTCCATCATGGTATCGAAACGCTGGGCTTTTCCTTTGGTAGTGGCACGGGTATTGAGAAGCTCGATAATCTCGTTCTTGCCATTCTCCACTGCCTGGGAGCACTCTTCGATCTGTGCCTGAATATTGGAAATCCGGTCCTCTTCTGCCTCCTGGCGCTTCCTTGCTTCCAGAAGAGCTGCATGGAGCTGGGATTTCTCCGCCTCCTGCCTCTCCAGAGACTCCTGGCGTTCCTTCAGATCCGCCTCAATGGACTGCAGACGGCTCTTGTAATGTTCTTCACTCTGCACTCCGGACAAAATCTGTTCCCGAAGTACCTTGGTCTCGCCATCCAGCTGCTGCCTGCGGATTGCCTTATTCTGCGTCTCTTCACGCAGCTGATCCATCTGGGAATTCAACTGTTCCAGTTCCTCTTCCAGACGATCATATTCCACTTTCGTCTGCTCGTAGGCCTTCTGATTCTCCTCCAGCTCCTCAGCAGCCCGGGTATTCTTGGTATCCAGCTCTTTTAATTCACGGCTGGTCTCCTCGTTTTCCAGAAGAAAACTGTTCACATCCAGTTCCCGCAAAGTGTCTCTTTTGGCAAGATAAATTCTGGCTGTCTCGGACTGGCGCTCCAAAGGGCCCAATTGTCTGGTAAGCTCACTTAAAATATCGGTAACACGCACCAGGTTCGCCTGCTCGTCCTGCAGCTTCTTAATGGTAGTTGCCTTTCTTCGCTTAAACTTTACGATTCCGGCAGCTTCGTCAAAAAGCTCACGGCGCTCTTCCGGCTTACCACTTAAGATCTTATCGATCTGTCCCTGCCCGATGATGGAATAGCCCTCTTTACCAATACCGGTATCGTAAAACATCTCATTAATATCCTTCAGACGACAGGCACTTCCATTAATAAGATATTCACTTTCACCGGAGCGGTAAAGTCTTCGGGTAACCGTAACCTCATTAAAATCAACCGGAAGCTTGTGATCGCTGTTATCCAGAGTAATGGCAACAGAAGCAAAGCTAAGGGGCTTTCTGGTCTCCGTGCCGGAAAAAATAACGTCCTGCATGTTTCCGCCTCGAAGCTGCTTGGCGCTCTGTTCTCCAAGGACCCAGCGGACCGCATCACCTACGTTGCTTTTTCCACTGCCGTTGGGGCCAACGATTCCCGTAATTCCATTATGAAATTCGAAATTGATTTTCTGTGCAAAGGACTTAAACCCGTGCACTTCAATATTTTTTAAATACATATATTCGAACCCTTGTTATTATTTTCTCATCTTCCGGATTGCCTGGTAAGCAGCTTCCTGCTCGGCAGCTTTCTTGGTATGTCCTACTCCGGTACCCATCACATGACCGCTGACAAGCACATCCACGGTAAAGCTTTTATTGTGATCCGGGCCTTCTTCTTTTATCAGATGGTACTCCACAAGATGGGTTCCCTTCTCCTGTACGATTTCCTGCAGGATGGTCTTGCTATCATAAAAGAGCTGTTTATTCTCAAGATCGTTCAGAATGAATTTCAGAACAAACTCCTTTGCGCTAGCAAAACCACCGTCCAGATAGATAGCTCCAAGCAGAGCCTCTGTTGCATCAGAAACAATAGAGTCACGGTTTCTTCCACCGGTCATGTCCTCACCTTTTCCAAGGAGCAGATACTGCGGCAGTCCGAAATCTCTTGCACAATAAGCAAGACTGGGCTCGCAAACCAGGCTGGCTCTCTTCTTGGTCAATTCGCCCTCTGGAATCTGGGTGAACTTCTTATAGAGAAAATCACTGCTGATCAGCTCCAGAACTGCATCTCCAAGAAACTCCAGACGCTCGTTGCAGCCTGCCTTACCAAGCTTCTTCTCGTTTGCATAGGAACTATGTGTCAGTGCAAGGATCAGAAGGTTCCTGTTCCTGAACTCATAACCGATCCGGTTCTCCAATGCTTTTAACTTTTTTTCCATGATAAACTTCCTTCCCTCTGACTAGCTGGCAGCCCTCCGGCAGGTCTTTGCCGAAGAGTCTGCTGCAATGCATGGATGATCATGCTTTTTCTGGTGTCTCTTCCACCATATGGGCAGCGATTTTCTCATTGATCTTCTGCTGTCTGAACTGAACACACTGAAAAATAGCGTGACGAATCTCAACCGCCCTGGCACTGCCGTGTGTCTTCACAACCAGTCCCTTAAGACCCAGAAGAGGGGCTCCGCCGTACTCACTTGCATCAAATGCCTTCATAGTTTCTTTGACGGCCGGTTTCACCAGAAGAGCTCCAACCTTGCTGCGGGTGTCTTTCATAAGGCCGGTTTTAAGCATCTTCATAAAGGTACTTCCAAGTCCTTCATAAAGCTTCAGGATCACGTTCCCGACAAAAGCCTCGCAGACAATCACATCTGCATAACCAGCCGGAATATCCCTTGCTTCAATACTTCCGATGAAATTGATCCCCGAGCATTCCTTCAAAAGAGGGAACGTCTCCTTCACAAGGGCATTTCCCTTCTCCTCCTCTGCACCAATGTTTACAATGGCAACACGAGGGTTCTTGATTCCAACCACGTCTTCCATATAGATGGAACCCATCTTCGCAAACTGTACCAGATGCTCTGGTCTGGCATCTACGTTCGCACCGCAGTCAATAAGAAGTGACACACCATTCTGGGTGGGAATCAAGGGTGCCAGCGGCGGACGCTGTACTCCTTTGCTTCTTCCTACGATCACCTGACCACCTACTAAAATAGCGCCTGAGCTTCCAGAGGAAACAAATGCTTCTGCTTCCTGCTTCTTCACAAGATTCAGTCCTACCACAATGGAAGAATCTTTCTTCTTACGGATTGCCAGAACCGGAGGCTCTGCTGTCTCGATCACCTCTGTGGTATTCACGATCTGGATTCTTTCCTTGGGGTAATTCTGAAATTTACTCAGCTCTTTCTCAATTACATCCTGCCTGCCGGTAAGGATCACATCAATGTCTTCCCTCTCGGCAACAGCCTCTACGGCTGCTTTCACTGGTTCTGCCGGAGCGTTGTCTCCGCCCATGGCATCTACTACAACTCTAACTGTCTCTGCCATATTTTTCTCCTCTCCGGATATTCTTCAATACTGTAATCTGGTAATGTGAAAACATCCATTATAATCGGGATATGCAAAACACAGCCCAATTCAACAGCTCCTCCATACCATAGCATGTTTGAAAAAGGCTACAAGGTACACTATCCCGAATAATACTATTCTACTTTATCTGCCCCCTCTTAGTCAATAGGGAATCAAAGAAAGGTTTCTGACCCAAAGACTGTAGTTGACGAAGCTTCCAATCTCCGCTATACTCTCACTGGGAGCAGATAGGTGCCGGTGTGCCTCCTGGTCTTCAAAACCAGTGTGGGGCGCTAATCCCGTCCCGGATGGGTTCGATTCCCATATGTTCCCGCCAAAAAACGTACCCAGCTTTCCACTCTTACTCTTCTCATTGAGACCGGTCTGCCTGCTGCAAGTTTCGTTTTAACACTCTTCCTCCATTTTCCATAACTGTAATCCGCTCTCTGTCAAACCCCTCCAGCAGTATGATCGCACATTTACGGGATATTCCCAGACGGTCACGAAATTCTCCAGTCTGGATCATCCCCTTTTCTTCATATAACAGATACGCCATATCCAGAGCTTTCTGCCGTATTTCCCAGTGCATATAATGCTTCTCGTCAAACCGTACAAGAACACCGTCCCGCACCATGGCAAAGAACACTTCTGAAAAATCCCGCTCACCGGAAAATACTTTCTTCACTTCATCTGTCAGCGGAGGCATAAAGCCCGATTTCAGATATAATTCCTGCAGCTGCAAAAAGACAGAATTCCCACATATTTCTTCTGTTATTTTTCCTGAAGCGTGTGCTTTTTTTCTTTCCTTTCCGGTACATGCGCAATGAACAACAGCATCTGCATTCTGTCTTTTTTTCCTTTTTACCCCATTGGGATTCAGCACAACTCCACCGCCGATGGTTTCTACCGGCGAATAAAATCTTATAACAAAATGATCCCCTGCTTTCATTGCCGTCACCTGCTCCATCCGAAGCTGGACTACGGCCTCTTCACCGGGCTTCAGCACTTCTCTGTCAAACAGAATTATTTTACACACCAGTTCTGCTGCCCCATGATAAAGATGAACACGGGTACCGCTTTTTAAAGAACGCTGTCCTGATTTCAACAGCTGCAGCCGTACATCTGCGATCATGGTACCTTCCATACTTCCTGCTGTTGCCAGGATTTCTCCCCGGGAGATCTGTTCTTTTCCAATTCCCGGAAGGTTCACTGCCACCCGCTGTCCCGGAACAGCTTCGGATACTTCCTGTCCATGCACCTGAATTCCTCGGATTTTTATCCTTTCAGCTCTGGGATAAAGCATAGCGTCATAATCCAAGCCTAAACTGCCATCAAGCAGCGTCCCTGTCACTACGGTTCCAAAGCCCTTTAAAGAAAATACACGATCTATGGGCAGGCGAAACGCAGATGCTTTTGTACCCATTCTGCCTGTGCAGCTGTCACTTTCATTTCGGGAAAGATTCTGATTTTCCGTGGTTTTTCCGGCTGTGCACAGTTTCCACAACACCCTGCGCAGTTCCTCAATCCCACGCCCATCCACAGCACTGGTCACTACCACATCCGCATTTTCCAGAAACGTTCCCTCTGCAAATTCCCTGATTTCCTGGTCAAGTCCCTTTTTCCATTCCAGGTCACCTTTGGTGAGCACAAGCACACCCTTTCGAATACCAAGCAGGGAAAGTATTGCCAGATGTTCCCTGGTCTGAGGCATAACTCCCTCATCTACTGCGATCACTACCATGGCAATATCAATTCCGCCAGCTCCAGCCAGCATATTCTTTATAAACCTTTCATGGCCTGGCACATCAATAATCCCGGCTTCCCTGCCATCCGGAAATTTCAGAAACGCAAAACCATTTTCAATTGTAATCCCCCGCCTTTTTTCCTCTGCCAGGCGATCCGTATCCGTGCCTGTCAGCGCCTTGACCAGCCAGGTTTTACCATGATCAATATGTCCGGCAGTACCTATGATCCTGTACCTTTTTTCTTCCATATCTTTTTCACGCCCCATTTTGTTCGAACAATCCCACTATTTCGTTTCCAAATAAACAGCGCGAAGAAGCCACTTCTCCGCGCCATGTTTACGTTTATAACAATATTGTCTTTTTTCTGTTGTTTGGAAATATAATTCAGTAATTTAATAACATTATTCTACAGTAACAGATTTCGCCAGGTTTCTCGGCTTGTCCACATCCAGGCCCTTCGCTACGCTGACATAATATCCCATCAGCTGCAGCGGAACAATTGCAAGACTGGTTGTGAAATACTTCTCCGTCTTGGGAACATATACGGAGAAATCAGCGGTATCCTCAATACTGTAATTGCCATAGCTGGTCAGTCCCATCAGATAAGCACCACGGCTCTTTACCTCAACCATATTGCTCAGTGTCTTCTCAAAAAGATCCTTCTGGGTCATCACACCGATCACCAGAGTACCATCCTCTACAAGGCTGATCGTTCCGTGCTTCAGCTCCCCTGCTGCGTAAGCCTCAGAATGAATGTAACTGATTTCCTTCATCTTCAGGCTTCCTTCCATGCTGATGGCATAGTCAATTCCTCGTCCGATGAAGAAAATATCATGGGCATTTGCATACTTGCTTGCAAACCACTGGATACGCTCTTTATCATCCAGAACACGGCTGATCTTGTCCGGCAGGGTCTCCATCTCAGCAAGCAGACGGGTCACATTCCCCTCCTCAAGCTTTCCCTGGACAAAAGCGCTCTGAATAGCCAGCAGATACATGGCGATCAGCTGGGTGCTGTAAGCCTTGGTGGTGGCAACAGAAATCTCAGGTCCCGCATAAGTATATAACGTATAATCGCTCTCTCTTGCAATGCTGGAGCCTACAACATTGACTACGCTAAGTACCGGAACATTTCTATCTCTGGCAAGACGAAGGGCAGCCAGGCTGTCTGCGGTCTCTCCAGACTGGGAAATAATAACCACCATGGAATCCTCCACAAGGATCGGATCACGGTAACGGAACTCAGAAGCCACATCCACCTCAACCGGGATCTTCGCCATGGATTCGATCACATATTTGCCAACCATACCAACATGGTAAGCAGAACCGCAGGCGATGATATAGATTCTCTTAAGAGAAGCCAGCTTCTCATCTGTAAGCCCTGTCTCAGAAAAATCAATGTGTCCCTCTTTTACATAAGCGCCAATGGTGTCCTGAACGGCCTTCGGCTGCTCATGGATCTCTTTCAGCATAAAGTGCTCATAGCCGCCCTTCTCAGCAGCAGCTGCATCCCACTGGATCTCCACAACGTCTTTCTCAATCTCTTCACGGTCGATATTGTAGAAATGGATCTCATCACGGGAAAGCTCCGCAATTTCAAGATTGCCGATATAATAAACTCTTCTGGTCTGATCCAGGATCGCAGGAACATCAGAAGCGATAAGGCTTCCGTTCTCGCTCTTTCCAATGATCAGCGGACTGTCCTTGCGGGCTGCAAACAGTTTGCCCGGATAGTCCTTGAAAATAACACCAAATGCATAAGAACCGCGGATACGGAGCATTGCTCTGGAGATTGCTTCCAACGGAGTTCCGGTTTTCTTATAGTAGTAATCTACCAGCTTCACAGCCACTTCTGTATCTGTCTGTGAATAGAACGTATAACCGGAACGAAGAAGCTTCGCCTTCAGCTCCTGATAATTCTCGATAATTCCATTATGAACAAGTACTACGGACTTATCATCTGTACAATGAGGATGGGCATTTGTCTCAGAAGGCTCTCCATGAGTCGCCCAGCGGGTATGACCGATACCGCAGGTACCCGGTACGGCTGAACCGCCGTCTGTCTTCTCGATCAAAGTTTTCAGACGCCCTTTCGCCTTTACGATTGCGATCTTATCAGTTGCCTCGTTTCGAACTGCGATACCTGCTGAATCATAGCCTCTGTATTCCAGCTTGGAAAGGCCTGTCAGCAAAATCGGTGCCGCCTGTTCATCTCCTACATAACCAACAATTCCACACATAAAATTTCCTCCTCAGTCTCAGTCTTAATCATTCTCCTCGTTTTTCTCCTGGCCAGCTGTCTTCTGCCATGCCTCAACCCCTTCTGTATTTTCCTTCTGGAAAAGGATTTTGAAGGTAAGCATCAAAAGCTTCAGATCCAGCTTCAGAGAATAGGTCTCAATATAGGTGAGATCCAGTTTCAGCTTATCATAAGGTGTCGTGTTGTATTTACCATAAACCTGGGCATAACCGGTAAGTCCGGCCTTCACTTTCAGGCGGTAATCAAATTCAGGGATCCTCTCGCTATACAGTGCAGCAATTTCCGGCCGCTCCGGTCTTGGGCCTACCAGAGACATATCACCTTTCAGGATATTAAAAATCTGTGGCAGCTCATCGAAATGGATCCGGCGGATAAGCTTCCCGACCGGTGTGATCCTGTCATCCTCTTTCTTCGCCAGCTGGGCACCCTTCACTTCAGAGTCCATTTTCATGCTTCTGAATTTCAGGATCATAAAGATCTGCTTATCCTTCGTAAGACGCGGCTGCTTATAAAAAACAGGACCGCCATCATAAAGCTTAATAGCAAGTGCGATCAGAATCATAAACGGAGATGCAATCACCAGCCCTGCCAGGGAAAATATAATATCCACAATTCTTTTGAAAAACAGCTGCTCTGCTGTCAGACGCAGGTTTCTGGAAAGAAGAAGCGTGGTATCAAATAAATGAATATCGTCTGCATTCCGGAGCATAATATCAGAAAGCTTCGGAATAGAATAACAGCGGATATCCTTCTCAAAGCAGTATTTCAGGAGAAGATTTCGTTCGTGGGACGGGATATCCCCGATCACAACTGCTTTATATCCGTTGATCTTCTCCTTGATCACGTCAAGGCCAAGGGAAAGGGATGCCATCTCTTTAATGGCATATTTATCCTCTCTGGTCTCAAACTTATTCCTTAAATCTCCCGGATTACGTCCGCCATAAATCATCAGCATCTGTCTGGGCGGATACAGTCTGGTGTACACATAACGCATACCAACCACCCATATGACAACGATCACCAGGTCAATCCCCGTCATAGCCAGCATAGGTGTCAGATGCTCTCCCAGACGCCAGCGACCGATCAGGCACAACTGTAAATAGGTAATAAAATTCACGCAGCACACAGACAGGATCTGGGAATAGATTACTTCAAATACCCGCAGATAACCCACCTTAAAACCACCGTAAATTTTGTAAAAGAAGTATATCATCAGCACATACAAACCGATGACTACCTGATTACCTCTGTCAAAGCGTCTGCCGATGACCTCCTTGTGGGCATAAAATTTATACCAGATATAGGCGAAAAGCAATGTTTCAATAGCGATGATCACCGCAGACGCCAAAAACATGATCAGTCTCTTATATCGTTCGCGATTTTCCATTTTTTCCTCCAGTAAATTTCCTCTGAAATCTATACGTTGTATAAGTATAGCACAAAAAATCCCAGAGGAAAACGATTTTTTCGTCACTCATTTTTGACAAAAAATGACAGAGCGGGTTGATATCCACCCCAAACCGTGATAAAATCAGTACATATTGTGGTAAAGCAATATAATATTTATACAATATGATATTTTATAATGTGAAGTAAATAACAGATTCTAAGTTTTGTCAATATGTAATTTTCAGAGTGCCGGTTTACAGGTACTGTTCCGTTACTGTTCACAGGGAATGTTCCGCGAGGTGTTTTTTGTGAGCAAGGCTCACAGAAAACCCGAGAATTGCGGCGCGAAATCATGCAAATGCATGATTTCTGTGCATCACGGAGCGTGTTGCTGTGAACGGAGTGAACAGCTGCGAAGTATACCTCGGTCTGCAGAAAGGAATCAATGCGTCATAATCAAATTTCCAGACAGAATAAAAATAAAAAAATAAAATATCTCGCCATAGGACTTGCCGCTGGCGTTCTTGGCATAGGCTCAGCTGCAGGTGTTCTCACTTCTGCCAACAGCCATGCTGTGAACCGGAGTGCATCCTCTTCCACACAGGATACTGACCAGATCACTTATAAAGGTGTTACCTATGTTCCGAAAGGGAATCTTGAGACTTACCTTTTCGCCGGAATTGATTCTCCGGATAAGGTAACCGAGATCAAGGAATACGACGGTACCGGTCAGTGCGACGTGCTGCTTGTGCTTGTCCGCGACAGAAGCACAGACACCTGCAAGTTTCTCACCATCGACCGGAACACCATGACTCCGGTGAAAAGCCTTGCAGATGACGGTTCTTACATAGATACCACAGAATGCCAGATTTCCCTGGCACACGCCATGAGCCTGGATCATGAGACCCGTGCAGAGAATACTGTGGATGCAGTTTCCACGCTCCTTGGAGGTCACAAGATCGATGGCTTTGCAATGGTAAACATGAGCGCCATCGAAGTGGTAAATGATATGGTTGGCGGTGTCACCGTCACCATCGAGGATGATTTCCCCGACAGTGACACACTGATCAAGGGACAGACCGTAACTCTGCACGGTAAGGACGCTGAACGCTTCATCCGTGAGCGCAAGACAGTTGCCGACGGACTGAACGAGAACCGGATGAGCCGTCAGGCCCAGTACGAGGAAGCTTTCAAGCCTGTTTTCCAGGCGAAATGCAGTGAAGATAAGACGTTCCCGCTGGATCTTTATCATGCACTTGAGGACTACATGACTACCAACATCAGTGCCAAGAAGTTTTCCCGTCTTGCCCTTCTTCTTTCCGATGAGAAAGAGGAGGAGAAAATATCCATAGAAGGCACTGCAGACTTCGACGAGGATGGCTGGCAGACTTTCACTCCTGATCCGGACAGCCTTCAGGAAGCGATCCTTTCGCTTTTTTATAAGGAAAAGAAATAATTTTCCTGTTAGAAAATAAATCGTAGCTGGGAAGATACTGAACAGCTACAATAAACAAAATTAAGGAGACCCGACATGAACGAAGAACTCACAAACGACGAGGTGGAAATCGACCTTGTGGATCTAGGCTACGTCTTGTTAGACAAATGGCGTTATCTGCTGATCAGTCTTATTGCAGGCGCTGTACTTCTGGGTGCGTATTCCTTTTTCTTTATCGCACCTACCTATGAATCCACGGCCAAGCTTTACGTAGTATCTGCCTCAGACGATTCTGTAGTCAATTTAAGTGACCTGAATCTTGGTACTTCCCTGACTGCAGACTATGAACAGCTGATGCTCAGCTATCCGGTACTGAACCGTGTCATTGACCGTCTGGATCTGGATGTTACATCCGATGAACTGGCTAAAGCTTTTTCACTGAACAACCCAAGCGATACCCGTATTCTGGAGATCACCGCTACTTCTACCGATCCGCAGATGGCTATGGATCTGGCTGAAACTATGGCTGAGGAAGCCATTGATTATCTCCCGGATACCATGAGCACACTTGCTCCGAATCTGGCACAGCATGCCAAGCTTCCTGAGAGTAAAGTAGCTCCAAGCTATACCAAGTTCACCATGATCGGTGCTCTGCTTGGACTTCTCATCTGTGCAGCATTCTTTATTGTAAAATATCTGATGGATGACACCATCCATACTGCAGATGATATGGAAAAATATTTTGGGCTGGTACCTCTTACCACTATCCCTGACAGCGATCAGGTAATCGATCTGGATGAGGAGCAGCACCGCAGACGCGGCAGAAAGAGAGGTCGTAAGAAATAATGAACCAGCTTAATGTAAACCTTCCGGAGCTGCCCTATGCAGTTTCCGAAGCGATGAACCGACTTCGTATTAATATTAAATTCTGCGGTAAAAATACCCGCAAGATCCTTTTGACCAGCTGCCAGCCTAATGAAGGTAAGAGTACCATTTCCTCCTACCTGTGGAAAATGCTTGCAGAAGCAGGATTTCCCACTGTTCTGGTAGACGTTGACCTTCGTAAATCCGTTATGAAAACACGTTTTCAGATGGACTATGACGATGACACTACTATGGGACTGAACCATTATCTTTCCGGTATGGCAGAATATGAAGACGTTGTATATAGTACCAATATTCCAAACGGCTATATGGTTCCGTGTACACAGCTCCTTGAGAATCCTTCCGCTCTTCTGGAAGACGTTCGTTTCAAAGAGCTTCTGAATACTCTTTCAGAGAATTATCGTTTTGTTATTATAGATTCCCCGCCGCTTGGCAGTGTAGCAGATGGAGCACTTATCGCTTCTCTGTGCGACGGCGCAGTTCTGGTTGTACGTGCCGGTACTACACCGCGTACTCTGATCAAGCAGTCTCTTTATGAGATCCAGCAGTCTGGCTGCAAGCTCCTGGGTACAGTCCTGAACCGTGCCGATGTAAAGGGACGTGCTTATGGCAAGTATGGCTATGGAAAATACGGTTATGGTTATGGATACGGCTATGGTTATGGATACGGCTATGGCTATGGTTATGAGCCTAAGGATAAGAAAAACAGCTCTGACTCCGCTGCCACAGATAAGAATTCTACCGGAAACTAACCGTTTGTACTATCTTTACCGGCTGTGAACTTTATTCACAGCAATCCAACTCCCGGATAAACGGGTCTGCGTGGGGAGACCGTTTATTAAATACATTAAATTAAGAAATAGAGGGTGTTACCAATGAAATCATTCAAAAAAGTAGCTGTAACCATCCTGGCTGCAGTAATGATGCTTCTCATCAGCACTACTGTTTTTGCAGCAGATTCACCTGTAAAAACATCTTTCAATGCTTCTCTTACCAAGAAAACTGTAACTTACACTGGTAAGAAACAGCAGCCAAAGGTTGTAGTTAAGAATGAAGCTGGAAAAACAATCAAAGCTAAATACTACACAGTAAAAGTTAAAACATGTAAGAATGCCGGAACATACAAAGTTACCATCATCGGTAAAGGAAAATATGCCGGATATACACAGACTCTTACTTACAAGATCAAAGCTAAAACTCAGAAGGTTACCTTAAAGTCTACTGACAAGTATACTGTAAAGGCTTCTGCAGTTAAGAAGAGCAGCAAGACTCTTAAGAAAGCTATCAAAGTAACTAAGAAAACTGGTAAAATTTCTTACACAACAAACAACTCCAAGATCAAAGTTAACAAAAACGGTAAGATCGTAGTTGCTAAGGGAACCAAGAAAGGTACCTATCAGGTAAAAGTTACTGTTAAAGCTAAAAACTACAAGACAGTAAACAAATATATCACCGTTACAGTTAAATAATCCTGGTGTATAATAAAAAACAGCTCTCTGACCACGCAGGGAGCTGTTTTTTCATTGTTACTGATTTTCGCCTCACATATTATCCTCAGCTCAGGCGGCTGACCTTCTGACGATACTCTTCCAGGTCGCCTTCATCAATATAACCGATACTTAACAAATATAAATTAAGCGCTTTTGTAAAATCCACCGTAGCTTCGGCACCGTTTAAAGCAAAATACAGATCTATAATCTTCTTCTCCTCTTCCTCCGTGCAGTCTACAATCTGAAATTGAACAGAGCATTGCTCTATGTCATAATTCATCGCAAGCAATATTTCCTTATCACCTTTGCAAACAGACAATTCAATTTCACGTTCCACCACCTGTTTCAAATCCAGTCCATAATTCAATATACCGCTATTTTTTACATATTTGATATCATCGGCCTGTAAAATCAGCTGAAGTACGTCCTGTATTGTTTCCTTCATTTTCTCTCACATCTTTCCTTTATTTTCGCAGCTGTTTGCTGCTTCAAATTTCTATGCTCATAATAGCACGGAAACAGGAGCTTCACAAGTTTTATCTGTCTGTTTTTATCTAAAAATTTCGAGATTTTTTGCTCTGTATTTGTCACATTCCAGATTTACTGTGCAGGTACTGCATCCGTTACAACAACCATAGCTGGCGGCCACCCTATGTCTACAGTATCATCAATAACTATACCGTCAGAAATATCCTTATATTCCGCCAGTATAAAATCAATTGCATTTTGTTCATCGTTTTCTTTGGGTCTATTTTTCAGCATAGCATTAAATGTATTTTTCATCATAGTTTCTCCTCGCTATGTTTACTTGAAATCTTCTAACTCCGATAATGATAAAATACTGTAAAACCAGGAATTTTAATATTTCTGAAATTTCTCAATCACACACTCATGCAGTTTCGTCTTCTTATCGTAATTAATACCTGCCAGCAGCAAATCCCCATGATAATCTTTTAGCACCTCACTATACTGCTGTCTCTTAATCTGGGCAATTGCTCCGGAAGCATTTTTATTCCATTTAAGTTCAATTATGGCTGCAGGTTTGTCCAGATGAAGCTTCCTGATGCACTTTATCGATTCCCTTTGCCACTGTATCACTGTCCATTCTCCACAAAGCTTCCAGCAGCTTTCTAGAATTTTCTACAGAGTCAATAACCTCAGGCCACTCCATAGTGCTGATTGCATTTATATATTCCTGAGATACTTCTTTATTGGGAATATAGACA
>NZ_JADNDC010000007.1:0-78000 GCF_015551645.1 Ruminococcus sp. D54t1_190329_F1 | reverse complement strand
TCAATAACCTCAGGCCACTCCATAGTGCTGATTGCATTTATATATTCCTGAGATACTTCTTTATTGGGAATATAGACAGTTTTATCCGGCCAATGATAGCTCAAATAGCCAAGGTGGACCAGAAGGGTCAATACATCATCTTTTCCCTGAAAAGTCGCCATATCATTCGAAAAAGTTCCCGTGTTAATCTGTACCTTATCGCCTCCAAGCATTTTTATGACAGAATCTTTTAGGCCATCATAATTCAATCTAATATAAGTTTTAAGTGCTTCATAGGTTTCTGTCTGATTCCAGTAATTATCAAACACCCCACTGAGCATTGCATCCACTACAGATTTCGGGCTATACATGGAATAAATCTTTTTCTGATTCTCTTCTACTGTTATCAGTTCGTAGCCATCATACCAGGCCTTTGTTTCCTCAAAGCTTCTCTTGTACCGGGCACACAACATTTTTACTTCATCTTCTGTAAAACCAAAGAATTCAGCCATCTCACGGGGATTTGTCATAGAATACTCTGTGAACATATTCAAAGCGGAATGAGAACCATATTTTTTTATGGGCAAAATTCCTGTCATATATGCCAGCGCAACATAATCCTGATCCTTCAGCCACACTCTCAAAAAATCAAGATACTTCTTCTGTGCCTCTCTATCCTTCTTGTATTCCCGGAAAAGACAATCCCACTCATCGATCAAAATCACAAAAGGGCATTTTGTTTTTGCAAAAATATCCTTCATCACCTGTATCAAATCTTCAGAATCCCGAAAGTGCAGATTTCCATAAGCATCTAACAAATCAAACAGTAAATACCGCTTCAATCGTCCCAGCATCTCATCTACACTGTTGGTAACGCTCAGGAATTCCTGCATATTGATTTTGATAACATCATATTGGTTTAAATGGTCTCTATATGTGATTGCTCTGCTGATCCGCAAACCGCCAAACAAATCATCGCTATTTTCTTCTTTCTCATAATATGAAGCAAGCATATTAGCCGCCATAGACTTTCCAAATCGTCTTGGGCGGCTGACACATACATATCTCTGCTCTGTACAGATCAATTCATTTGTTCTGGCTATCAATTCACTCTTATCCACATAAATCTTGGACCTCAGACTATTGCGAAAAGAAGCACTTCCAGGATTCAGATAACTTCCCATATTACACACACTCCTGATAAAAAGTTCCACAGTATCAATTGCTTTTGCTTGAAATAATGATACCATGGAACTACAAAAAAATCTATAAAATATGTGCTTTTAAACCATTAGCGTATACGTCTCGTTTTTATATCTTTTTAATCAATTCCATACTCTTCCAAAAGTTTCTGGCGAAAAGCAGGATCGTCAAGGGCACGCTTTCCTCAACTTCTTTTTCTATCTTCATTCCAGTCATCTCCTCCATTACACGGACAGCCTTCCTGTCTACATTTTCAAATGACGCATTCGCATTTACTTTTCAATCAAATTATCAACAGAAATATTATCCTCAACATTCAAATCAATCCCCAAACCTAGATTTGAATATCTGTTTTGTCTTTCAAAACAGATTTTACCCTCTGACTCCTCTATTTTTTCTGTTTTCCAATTGTCAACCAGGAAGTATATTTCATTATTTTCGTCCATCAGGTTCGAATAAGTAATTTCCAAGCATGATTCCACTTCCATATGCAATGTAACAGCCTCATTAACATTATTGTATCTTAATACCTCATCTATAAGTTTATTAACTTTAACTACATTATCCAAACTTCTTTTTGTTTCTATAACACCTAAAGAATTTCCACTTATATGTGAAACAATATAATAGTTTTCTACCGGAATTTTTGCCTCAAAAAAATCAAGATTTTTATCACAAAAATCACATTTTATATAGGTAATAATTTTCGAGCAATAATTATTTATTCGTCCCTCTATATTTGAAATCTCAATAACCTCATTAGTAACAGTGTCTGACTTATTATAATATTCCAAATTTTCTTTTACTTGAATATTTGGCAAAAAGCTATTTTTAGTTAATTCTGTTTGCAATTTACATGTCTCATATGCTCTCCAAGCAACCAAAAGACTCAATATACTTATTATAATTGGAATGTAGATATGCCATTTTACTTTTTTCATAATTCTTTTTTATTACATTTTTCTGATTTATCGTCTGATTCTGTATCATCTCAATTAAATGCCGGGTAATAAGCGGATGCATGCTTGCCTCAATTTCATCCACTACCAGTACAGCTCCAAAATCTATTGCGTCCATCCAAAGATCAATTCTGGAAAAAAACGCTGGGTACCACAGACTCCTGTCCAAGCAGTAAGGTAAATTGAATTACCATATAAGCCCTCCTTATATGGTAATTATTATATTGTCTCTTTATCTTATGATTTACATTTGGTGATTTTTGTTGGTGATATTGTAATGTATATTTTCTGCTCTCGCCCCTCCGGTTGCTCTGACTTTTTTAAAAATGAGCTAATATTTTTTACGTACTTCACTAATAAGTGTCTGATTTTTCTCTTTTACCAACTGTAGTTTCTCACCTAATTGATTTTGCATTTTGCGATCAAGCCGTTTTCCCATATAGCTCACATATGTATTTTTAAAATCAATCCACGCATCATTAAAATCATTATATTCTTTTTTAAAAACTTTTAAGTCAAACTCATTTGTATCATAATATCGGACAATATCCAATATCACACTCTCAAAAATGCCAATACTATTTCCTGCTACACTTGAATCACGCATTGCAGCAATATTTGTTTGAACGAAAGTATCGTTTAATTCTTGCAATTTATTCCAAAACTGTTTTAATATATCATCTCGTATGTCTTGTCTTTTATTATATCTTTCAATTTTTTTACTTAAAATTTTTTGAAATGCAAAAACAATAATCCCATTACAAATTATTGGAACTAGCAAAACTATCCAATCTTTAGTACTCATTATCATTCCCCTCTTATAAGGTTATTCTATCCCTTCAAGTTTCAGCACCTTAAAACTCTTATCTCCTAACTATTTCCATTATGCCACAGAACCATCCGAAACACCAGTAAAACCACCACCACATTCCGCATAGTTTTGATGCAGCCATAATTTACAAGTAACGTAGCAATATTTTGTGCTTCCTATGCAAAAACGGAGACATATGCCTCCGCTTTTTAGTATATTTCCTTTGCCTGTGTTGTTTTCTCCACTCTCTTTATATTTTCCTATTATTTCTCCGATTCTAATCTGGCAAGTTTTTCACGCAATTCTGCAAGCTGCCTTTCTGCCGCATCTGCGCGTTCTTTCTCTACATCCGCCCTTTCTTTCTCCGCATCCGCCCTTTCTTTCTCCGCATCCGCCCTTTCTTTCTCTCTTTGTGTATTCTTTCGTTCAGCCTGTATGTCCATCTTCTCCGCATTTTCAAATAAGATTCCCATACCCTGCCCTCCAATCTCGCCCATCAGTTCCCGGGCTTCTTCATTCGGCACATTCATCTTTTTTAGCAGTGCCCACAGTACTTTTATAATGACTTCCTTTATCTCATCCGATGCCTGGGCGTATGCAGTGTCCACAAATTCTCTTGCTTCTTCTGTAAACCTTTTCCAGTCCTCCGGATTTTGTATCTTATTGATCAGCATTACAAGAGCCATCTCGTCTCCTTTTTTGCTGAGTTCCTCATTCGTATATTGCTGCACACTGACTACGTGGTATTGAAAATCGGGTATGTATTCGCTCATTTCTTCCGCGAACTCTATCCGGTCTTTCAAATGCAGGCCTGCCGTCCACTTTTCTTTCCCTTCATAATAGACAAAGGGAATGATCAACGGATATCTGAATGCTTTTCTGCGATTTGCATCTTTCTTTTTCTTATTCTGCTCCATCCGATAGTCGTACCAGATAACACTCATGTAACGAAAAAGCTGCATCGCAACGTCGTAATCTACTGCACTTTTATGCTCAATCAAGGAGATCACATAAATTTCCCTGTCTGGTGTCCCATCTGCCTGGTGCAGGCATACCTTTTTGATGGTGTCTGATTCAAATTCGATTCCAAGAAACGCATGGTACCGTTCTGTTACGTCTTCGATATCTTCCGGTCGCACTCCAGCCAGCATCTGAATTCCTGTATAATTACTTAAAAACTGACTCGTCAGGCGATTATTCTTGAAAATCTCATGTCCATTCACATCTCTGATATGCGATGTAACATCATAATCTATGTGCTTTTCTCTTTTGCCCTGTGACTGTAATTCTTTCTTCATCGTACCTCCATACGGAAAACAAAATCACAGACAAAAGATATTTACAAGTTAAATTTAGCATATTTAATGCGTATCAGCAAGACCAAAAAACGAACAATTTTCCATACTTTTCTATTATATAATTTATCTTGTATACACTTTTCCACCGGACCACGACCAGACGGAAGCCCCATTCCTTACGCTCCTCAACAACAACTTTTTGTAAGTGCCTCAAAACATGGCGTAGTGCAATCCAGTAATATTTTAAATTATAACTCGTCTTATACCCATCACCGCCGCCCAGCACACGCCGGACGGCGGCATCCACGGCATCCAGCCGTTATCCGGCCACATACCCATTTTCTTTAATTACATTCACAACCATATCCTCATACTTCTGGCAGATTCCTTCAGGCTGCCTTTCGCCTTTACAATTCTTGTCTTGTTCTCCCCATCCCGAACGGCTAGACCGACTGAGTCATAGCCGCGGTATTCCAGTTTTGATAAACAATCCAAAAGGATGGGTGCAGCCTGGGAAGCTGACTCAGTTTCTCCGTATCTTTTGAATACTTTATAAACTGCATCACTTCCCGGAAATTTGAAGTAAAATGTTCCAATACTTCTGTGTCCTCCATGTACTCTTTTGTGATGATATCCTTTCTTCCCATGGACTTCACCATCTTCTATGATTGGTTTTTCAGAAGAGCTTATGTAAGTTTGAAACTCTTATGATGTATATAGGATAGCATACTATTTCCTTTTCTGGAAAAAAAATATATTGGAAAAGTATGAAATCCAACAGCTAGCCCTAAGTATGTGATTTTCATAAGTGCCTCAAAACATTGTAACTCCAATGTGAACTTCCAGAAATTTTCCGCCTAAAACTCGCACCACAGCCTCAGCTGTAGTGCATTCCTTGTCTATTCCTTTATTTCTCTCTCAGTTTCTTCCACATTCAGGAAGTTCATTATCTCCTCATAAGACCGTCCACTCTTAACAATTGCTGACAGGATTTCATCCTTTCTTATCGCATCCCGTTTGTCCAGTCCCTTCAGGGGGGCTCCCTTCAGGGGGTCTGCACCCACCGTGGCTGCTTTATGGCTATTTTAAACATATATAATCTTGATGCTCTTTCGCATATAGATTAATCTGCAC
Organism: Ruminococcus sp. D54t1_190329_F1; assembly: GCF_015551645.1. Taxonomy (NCBI): domain Bacteria; kingdom Bacillati; phylum Bacillota; class Clostridia; order Eubacteriales; family Oscillospiraceae; genus Ruminococcus; species Ruminococcus sp. D54t1_190329_F1. Next base: position 72,616 of record NZ_JADNDC010000007.1, on the reverse strand, counting down.
TTCTTCTGCACAATCATTTATCATATTGTCCCCTTTCATTTCTTTACAAGCAAACATAAAGTCAGGAGCTGCTACGACCACATTATCTGCTTTTTCGAGCCATTGCAAAATCATTCTAAGGAATGAACTTTCTTCTCTCCACAAGCTATCCTGCAATCCAATTATTCCTGAGTACATGATGTGGATTCTCTTAATTACCAATAATTCCTTCTGACGGTTCTCTCTAAAAATGCAAATGATAGTTCTCATAGGAACGATAATTTCCATTCCAATCGCATTAAGTCCTGGCATCCTATACCAGTAATTTAAATGCGCCCGATTAAGCAAACCGGCAATAAAATTTTTATCCGAACTAAAAGATGCTCTTATTTTCCCACCCCAACCAACATAGAAAGAACTTCTCTGCGGTCTGGCACACACCATAGTGCATTGATTAAACCTGCTCATAAATGGAATTTTTAATTGCTGCATTTCTTCCACCACAGCAACAGCTTCTTTATATTTCATATTTGCCACATAAAGCTTTAAAATGGTATCGTATATTTGTATTTTTGCATACTGAGGTGCTTTTGTAAGCATATACCGATTCCATGCAATACGCTCTTCATAACCAGAATAATCCGCAATATTAATTTTAATAGCCTCCTCAAGTTCTTTCGCCAGTGTCATATCTCCTTTGATCTGATCATAATAAAATGTATAAAGCTCCATAGCTTTAAACTTATCATTCCAATCCAAAAGTTCTTCCCGCACACGATCTGCATAAAACTGCGGCTGTTCATATGAAATATCAGGCGGATCTGCCATAAGCTGATCATACAAATGATTATATTCTTTTCTTTTTTTATTTCGAATCAAAAAACCCTTCATGATTCTAAATGAACCATCATAATCCTTATGTTCCTCAAACATTTTAGAAAATTTCTTATATGCAGCCTCCATATTACCATATAATTCATCAACAAATCCCATATTTTCAGCATCTTGAAAATACTCCTGGGGATATTGCTTTCTTAAATCCTCATAAGACTGAACATTTTTTCCAGTTATCGCGACATCAAGTATCATTTGAAATATACGTCTATCTTCAATTGGATAATCTTTTTGCGCATGTATTATAAGTGCATTGCAAAGGCGCACATATTCAGCTGGATTAATATGGTGAAACAGTTCAATTCTGCCATATACACAACGATATTCAATATAGCTTCTATCTTTGGGATTCAGCTTTTTTAACAAATCGTTTCCCACAATATGGTGATATTCAGCATCCGTTTCCGCTTTTAACATCCAAATATAATCTTTATCCGGCAAATATTTTTCATATTTATTGTAAAAATCATAAAACGTAATATATTCCTTCAACCAGTATAAAGTCTGAAGATAGGCAAAACCACTTTTCTCAACAAAACTGTGAACAACCTCTTCATCTGAAAAATTCATGATATACTGAAAATGAATCTTCGCCTTAAACAAACACTCCACATCAATCTGATATTTTTTTGGATTTTTCTCATAGCGAAGCTCAGTTCTCGCCAATTCGAAATAATTATTTGCCAATTCCTCATGTATAACCATTAAATCATCCAGTTCACTTGCACGCAATAGATATTCTATGGCCTCTTTATGTTCATGAAAAAGCTGTCCTGATGCAAGCCCAAGCCAGTAATAAGCTACGCTCTCAGATTCCCTGTCCTCATAATCTTTAAGGTTTAAAAGATTATATGTATCTGGATTAATATATTTTTTCTTTAAGCCAAGATATGCTTCACGATATCTTTTATTTTCTTCATCACTTCTTGGCGATTTTGTATAAACCGGAATCTGACCACTAATATGATTAGCATCCGGCAAAAATTGTTTGTAAACTTTTATAATATCCAGCAGTAATTCTGATAGAATTCCGTTCCTGCCATTATTTTCAAGAACTTCTATTCCTTTATCAAATTCCCGTAAATTGCAATACAGTTGCCCCTGCATAAAAGAAATTTTATTTCTATTTGCATATATTTCCTTATCTTCATATACACTATCCAGCAATTTGACCGCTTCAGCATCTTTACGCAGTACTCCGTAATACCATAAAAGCCCGCACACAATATTTATTTTAAAAGCAACTGACTTTGACGCAAAATCCTGCTTCTCGTACTCAGCATAATAAAGATTATACAATTTGGTTGCCTGTTCGCTATTTATCAACTGCTTTCCCTTCTCAATAATTTTCTTTTCAAACAGTTGCATATCAAATTTCTTATTGACTGGCAGTACCTTTACAGATGCACTATTTACATCTATATCTCTTAATTTAAAAATATCCTGAAGGCAATCCCTTATTCCTTCTATGTGTCCCTTTTTTGACGCATCATAAAATACAGTCTCAATTCCATATTGGGTTTTAATTCGCTCTATTTTTTCTGTATTTTTATCTGCTTCACTTTTATCAAACAAAATAAAATGCTGCGCCTGGTAGTGATGTAAAATCTTATCAAATAATTTCTGAATATATTTATCCTCAAATGAAAACCCCATAAATAAAAATGTAAAGTGGGTTCTCATATGCTCAAATTCAAACTTAAAGCTATCGGTATTATAAAGTTTCTGATAGGAATCACGTGACAACACAATGCTTTCAGGTCTGCTTATCTCACCATGTAATGGAATTACTACATGATCATAAGCAGAATAAGCAAACTGATTAATCTGCATATTTTCCAGATCTTCAAGGCAAAAAGTTTTTGCCTCAGCAAAGTCATTTATATACTGATCATAGTTTGTGGTCATGTAACGAATCTTTGAAAATAAAGCCAAATCCAGATAATTATTGTCAACTGAATTTGAATTTTCTTTCGCCTCGGTCATGCTCTTTGCAATGTATTCCCGAAGCATTTGATCAGATACGCCAGCTTTCAGGATAACATCTGTAGCATCTAAATATTCATTACGATCCAGACATTTACAGATACATTCTTTTTTCTCATCTGATATGGAAAAATAATCAGCTGATTTTTCTATTAATTCCCGCCAGCTCGGTAACCCCATTGGAATGGATAGTCCACTGCCAACAACAGGAATTAAAGTAACTCTGGAGTAGCACTCCTGAAGAATCTGTATATTATCCATAGCGGTTCCCCCATTTTTTTGCCCATATACCTTTTTCAGCTTCGTTTAATCCAACAATTTTTCTTCTCTATACGACCCTTCCAGATAATCCGGATTCTGGAAATACAGATTCTGGTTAAAAATTGATATTTCAGCACTTATAATTCTCATACTCTTTACATTTAATTTTTTGTTGGCATCGGAACAAATTCCAGCTTTAATTGCATCCCTAATCCCTGTGCAAGTTTTTTCACCATACTCAGGCTGGGATTTCTTGTTCCATTCTCGATCCGGCTTATATCTGCCAGCAGCAAATCCCCATGATAATCTTTTAGCGCCTCACTATACTGCTGTCTTTTAATCTGGGCAATTGCTCCGGAAGCATTCTTATTCCATTTAAGTTCAATTATGGCTGCTGGTTTGTCCAGATGAAGCTTCCAGCAGCTTTCTGGAATTTTCTACAGAATCAATAACCTCAGGCCACTCCATAGTGCTGATTGCATTTATATATTCCTGAGATACTTCTTTATTGGGAATATAGACAGTTTTATCCGGCCAATGATAGCTCAAATAGCCAAGGTGGACCAGAAGGGTCAATACATCATATTACACACACTCCTGATAAAAAGTTCCACAGTATCAATTGCTTTTGCTTGAAATAATGATACCATGGAACTGCAAAAAGATCTATAAAATATGTGCTTTTAAACCATTAGCGTATACGTCTCGGTTTTATATCTTTTTAATCAATTCCATACTCTTCCAAAAGTTTCTGGCGAAAAGCAGGATCGTCAAGGGCACGCTTCAGGTCGTCGATACGATTGTCTTTTAGCAGAGATTTGGTAAGTCGCTGCTCATGCTCTGCACCAATCTGGATTCCCTCAGACCTTCCAGCAGCACGTCCTCTTTCTTCAATCCCTTGAATTGCTTTACAAACATTCACCTTTTCTTCCTCAACTTCTTTTTCTATCTTCATTCCAGTCATCTCCTCCATTACACGAACAGCCTTCCTGTCCATAGTTTCAAATGCAGTATTCTCCTCCACAAGCTGGCTCAGCTTCTCTGTATCTTTTGAATACTTAATAAACTGCATTACCTCACGAAAATTAGAAGTAAAATGCTCCAACTCCTCTTCACTCATCTCCCCTGGTGCAATCAGATTAATCCGATAGTCAGGAACCAATGACAATATGCTTTCGTCCTGTACAATTAACATCTCATGCAGCGACCTGGGTGCATCCCAACTATCAGCCCCGAAATACACTACTACTGTTATAATTGGAAGCAGCCTGTCTTCTCTGTAAAAGCCTGAAAGAAACTCTGCGGAATCTGGTTTCTTCTCTTTAGGATCTTTCTCCTTCCGCGCTTTTTTATGAGAAGCCTCTGCTTTCTGTACCTGCGCTGCATATTCCAGCGAATCGTAAACCATATTTTTCACTGGCATTGCATAATGAACATTGGATTGGTTCTCCACTCCCAGGAGCAGATACACCGCATTTTCATCTTCCATAGCACACAGGATCTTAAACACATCTCTGTATTTCTGATATGGCACATCCGCCCCGTCAGCTCCATATGGAATAATTACATTCGCCGTATCCAGTTCCTTCAAATTCTTAGGGTCAATGACCTTTTCTCCTTTGTAAATCATATGGTTGAACACATCCGCAAATACTTCTGTGTCCTCCATGTACTCTTTCGTGATGATATCCTTTCTTCCCATGGACTTCACCACCTTCTATGATTTGTTTTTCAGAAGAGCTTATGTAGGTTCGAAACTCTTATGATGTATATAGGATAGCATACTGTTTCCTTTTCTGGAAGGAAAATATATTGGAAAAGTATGAAATTTATTTAATAAGTTTTTTAGAAAACTTTTAGGAATTTCACTCTGCATTTATGGGGACAGACCCCAATGCCTGTAACGCTCTTTGCCAGATTTCTCGGCTTATCCACCATGTTGGAAATAGTTTTCTCGTAAAGCTCGAACTGGGTGAGAACGCCGATCACCAGAGTTCCATCTTCAATCAGGCTGATAGTGCCATGCTTCAGCTCCCCGGCAGCATAAGCCTCAGAATGGATGTAACTGATCTCCTTCATTTTCAGGCTGCCCTCAAGGCTGATGGCATATACTCTTTTCGGAATATTACAGAAAACCATAGTTTCGAATCCTAATATATTATTTTAGTTTTTTTCATGATATCCGTTATTTCATCTGTGGTAAAACCAATTCTTGACAATGTATAACAATATGTTAATCCCATAAGCACAAACGCCGTTTTTGCAATATCTTCATCGAAATTATCATTTTCTCCTCTATGAGTAATTGCATTTCGAGCCTTACAAAATGCAACTATCTTTTCATAATCAATTTCATATGAAATTTTAGATGTAAGAGGATGCATTTCCGTATGTTTCAGCCAAGAATTCCAAAGACGTTCACTTAACGGTAACCCCCAGTGAGAAATACTTGTATATATAGACCCATACATTTTTTCATCCATTCTAAATTTACTATTCTTATGTTCTTTAATTGTTTTTTTGACTTGTTTTATCAGTTCATCCATATTAGAATCTGTTGACGGATTAATTTCGGAACTCAAATAATTATCCTCTGGATTACACTCCAGAGGATAATTGAAATATCAATATACTTTACACGATTTTTAAGGTATGGACAGTCTTCGAGATTCATCCCAAAAGTCGATTCAAGAATACAAATTTATCTTTAAATTATAAACAAAGTCCTCTACAACGGCTGAATCTCCCACTCACTCCAGTTCATTCAATGCATTTATGGGGACAGACCCCTTTTGTTCAAAGCTGAGAATGACAGAAGCAACCAATCCCGAACACAAACATTATTTTTCACCAAGCTTTGTGCTTTTCCAAACGACTCCATCCTCAACATCCAAAATACCTTGATTGCTTGCTTTACTTTCAATTACAATTTTGTTATCAAAAAGGATCTGATTAACCAAATTCCAAAAATGCAGTCCCGCGCCAGTATCCTCCGTCCAGATATACCTCATATCACAGCTCCTCTTCCAAGGTTATTCTATTCCCTTTAAGTTTCAGCTCTTTAAAACTCTTATCTGACACATTAAGCCCATCGCAATTTCTCAAAAAAAGCATATACTGATTGGAAAACTCAAAATTAATAAATCTTCTCACGTCATCATCTATCAGAATATCTGCATTATCAATTACAATAAATTTATCCCTGCATAATTTTAGCGATTCCAGGAAATCGTCCGATTTATAATTGAACAATTTAATCGCCTTATATTCATCAGTTAGTCTTACATCTTCCAGCATTTCATAGAGAACTGTTTTACCTGTTCCACTATCTCCGCCAACCAGAGTTATTCTGTCATCAAACAATAAATCATATGAAAAAGGATCTGCTCTAAATGTAATATTCTTATAAACCATTCGCTTCTCTCCTTTTATACTCCTTCTCCCACCAGGCATTATATCCTTTGCTTCCAATCACTATGTCTGAATCATTGAATCTGATTTCCGCAGCATCTGGAATATCAGCAAGTGTAGGTCTTGACATATAAATCTTTATATTGTCCATGGCAAAAATAATTTTCAAAACGTTTGGTCCACATTCTTCTACACACACAACTTTTTCAGGATGTTTGACAATATTAAGCAATGTTTTACAACCAGATGACAGATTTCGAATCGTACCTAATCCGTATTGGGTTTCGATATGCTTATCTGATGTCAATATTGCCCCATCTATTTGCTTAATCATTTTTTTATCTTTTTCAGACATTTCCTCATTGCCAGTATGCAAATTAAAGAATAAATCATTTTGAATAATCCAGTCTTTGGAATCCTTTTTTTCTGTATATATATCTATCATGTAATATCACTCCTAACTATTCCATTATGCCACAAAACCACCCGAAACACCAGTAAAACCACCACCACATTCCACATAAATATTACCAGTTGTTACTGTTCACTCCGCGACCAGTAACACGCTTTGCGATGCACAGAAAGACGAACCTTCTTGTGACAAGCACAAGAAGTAGCGTTTGCTGCGCAAACTTAATTCTCGGGTTTTCTGTGAACTCTGTTCACAAAAAACACCTCGCGGAACGTTACCAGTGAACAGTAACTAAGTATGTGATTTTCATAAGTGCCTCAAAACATTGTAACTCCAAGATCAATTGTTATATTATTTTATAACTTATCTTATATATACCACCGCCGCCCGGCACACGCCGGGCGGCAGCATCCACGGCATCCAGCCCTTATCCGGCCACATACCCATTTTCTTTAATTACATTCACAACCATATCCACATACTTCTGGCAGATTTCTTCGCTCTCCGCTTCCACCATAACACGCACAACCGGCTCTGTTCCGGACTCGCGTACCAGGATTCTTCCGGTATCGCCCAGTTCCTCTGTAACCTTCTTCACCGCAGCCTGCACATCTGCATCATCCTGCGCTGCTTTCTTGTCGGTCACTCTCACATTGGTGAGCACCTGAGGATAAACGGTAAAACCTTCTGCCAGCTCACTGAGCTTTTTCTTTCTCGCCATCATAACTTCCATAATCTTCAGACTGGTAAGGATTCCGTCCCCAGTGCTGGCGTATTTGCTGAAAATAATATGTCCGCTCTGCTCACCGCCGATGCGGCAGCCGTTTTTCATCATGTACTCATATACATATTTGTCTCCAACGGCTGTTTTCGCGTAGTCGATTCCAAGCTCATCAAAGGCCTTGTACAAACCGAAGTTGGACATGACGGTGGTGACAACTGTATTGGTCAGCAGCTTGCCGCGCTCCTTCATGTATTTTCCGTAAATGTACAGAATGTGGTCACCGGTGATCACGTTGCCCTTCTCGTCTACGCAGAGACAGCGGTCTGCATCGCCGTCATAGGCAAAACCAACGTCCATTCCATTCTCCACCACGTATTTCTGCAGTCCCCCGATATGGGTAGAACCGGCATTGTTGTTGATGTTGGTGCCATCCGGCTGGGCGTTGATCACGTAGGTTTTGGCGCCAAGAGCGTCAAAAACAGCCTTGGCAATGTTCCAGGAGCTTCCGTTGGCACAGTCCAGCGCCACCTTCACGCCGCGGAAGGAATAGACACCCAGAGAGATCAGATACCCTATGTAACGGTTTCTTCCGGAAACATAGTCTACTGTACAGCCGATTTTTTCCTTCTTTGCAAAAGGAATCTCCTCCCATTTCTGCCCGAAGACTTCCAGATTGCCATCCAGATAGGCTTCCACAAGGGAAATGGTCTCCTCGTCCATCTTCTCCCCGTTTCCGTTGATCAGCTTGATTCCATTGTCGAAATATGGATTATGGCTTGCGGAAATCATAATACCGCAGTCAAATTCATCCACTCTTGCCACATAAGCCACAGAAGGTGTGGTCGTGACATGGAGAAGATATGCATCTGCACCGGAAGCCACCAGTCCGCCAACCAGTGTATACTCGAACATATAGCTGGAACGGCGGGTATCCTTTCCTATTATGATACGTGCCGGAGTGTCATCACCGTTCTGACGTTTCAGTTCTCCGTAATACCAGCCGAGAAAACGGCCTACTTTATATGCATGATCTGCTGTCAGGTTTTCATTTGCCTCTCCGCGGAAGCCATCTGTACCAAAATATTTTCCCATTTTTATAACCTCATCCTGTTGTTTTCCCCCCGAAAAACATCTGCCGTTTCTGCTCACCGCACCCATAAAACTGCTGCAAATTTACTCTACTGTAACACTCTTTGCCAGATTTCTCGGCTTATCCACGTCAAGTCCCTTTGCCACGCTGACGTAATATCCCATAAGCTGTAACGGAATCACCGCAAGGCTTGTGGCAAAGCACTCCTCTGTCTTTGGAACATAAACGGTAAAGGAAGCCGTATCTTCAATATTATAATTTCCATAGGTAGTCAGCCCCATGAGATAAGCTCCGCGGCTTTTACACTCTACCATATTGGAAATGGTTTTCTCATAAAGCTCAGACTGGGTGAGCACACCGATCACAAGAGTGCCGTCCTCAATGAGACTGATGGTGCCATGCTTCAGCTCTCCTGCAGCGTAAGCCTCAGAATGGATGTAACTGATCTCTTTCATTTTCAGGCTGCCTTCCAGGCTGATGGCATAATCAAGTCCACGTCCGATGAAAAACACATCCCTGGCATTGGCCTGTTTGGCAGCAAACCACTGGATCCGCTCCTTGTCGTCCAGGATCTTCTGGATTTGCTCAGGAAGACACTGAAGCTGGGAGATAAGATCCTGATAACGCCCCTGGGAAATACATCCCCGCACCAGCGCAAACTGAACGGCAAGGCAATAGCCTGCGATCAGCTGGGTGCTGTAGGCTTTCGTTGTGGCAACTGCAATCTCCGGACCGGCAAGGGTATAAAATACATTATCTGCTTCCCGGGCAATGGAGCTTCCCACCACATTGACAATTCCAAGGGTTTTCAGCCCCTTCTTTTTCGCAAGACGGAGGGCTGCAAGGCTGTCTGCAGTCTCGCCGGACTGGCTGATCACGATCACCAGACCGTTGGGATCCAGAGGCATGCTGCGGTAACGGAACTCAGATGCCAGATCCACACGTACCGGCAGCTGCGCCAGATCCTCCAGCACATACTGACATGCCACACCTACATGATAGGCAGAACCACATGCCACAATATATACCTGGGAAAAGGACTGAAGCTCTTCCTCAGTAAGTCCCACAGAAGACAGATCAATAGCACCATCCTTTAATACGGAATTCAGCGTATCCCGAACGGCTTTTGGCTGCTCATGGATCTCCTTCAGCATGAAATGCTCGTAGCCTGCTTTTTCAGCTGCTTCTGCATCCCATTTGATCTGCGTTGGCTTTTTCTCAATCTCATCTCCGTCCAGATTGTAAAAGGTAACAGTCCCATTTGCCAGACGTGCCATCTCCAGATTTCCGATGTAATAAACATTGCGGGTATATTTCAGAATCGCCGGAACATCAGAAGCCACATAGCAGTCTCCGTTCTCCACGCCGATAATCATAGGACTGTCCTTACGGGCAACATAAATCTCCCCGGGATAATCCTGGAACATGACCGCCAGGGCATAGGAGCCACGGATACGGACCATGGCATGGTTGATGGCATCCACCGGAGTATGCTCGTATTTCTTGTAATAGTAATCGATGAGCTTCACTGCCACTTCGGTGTCTGTGGAAGAATAGAACTCATAGTCCTTGCGAAGAAGCTTATTCTTCAGTTCCTGATAATTCTCAATGATACCATTGTGAACGCCCACCACATTTCCATCATCGGAGGTATGAGGATGAGCATTTGTCTCAGAAGGTTCGCCGTGGGTGGCCCAGCGGGTGTGACCGATACCACAGGTACCAGCCAAGGCATGGCCATGATCGGTTTTCTCTGATAAAGCTTTCAGACGGCCTTTCGCCTTTACGATTTTCGTTTTGTTCTCACCGTCACGAACGGCAAGACCGGCTGAGTCATAGCCGCGGTATTCCAGTTTCGATAAACCATCCAGAAGGATGGGCGCGGCCTGGGAATGGCCGGTGTAGGATACGATTCCGCACATAAAATTTTTTCTCTCCTTATTTTACTAGCAATGCAAAATAGTTATTTTCTTCCAGAATAAATTTATTATGCTATAAATCCAGAATACTGTGGCAAGACTCTAACGCTCACCACAGTACATGTTTTTAATCTCTTCTAAAAATATCTCTAGTATAAACCTTTTCCTGTACATCATCCAAACAACTATCATATCTATTTGCAATAATCGCATGACTCATTTCTTTGAATTTTGCGAGATCATTTACAACCTTACTTCCAAAGAAAGTTGTTCCATTTTCCAGAGAAGGCTCATAAATTACTACTGTTGCACCTTTTGCTTTAACACGCTTCATAACACCCTGGATTGAACTCTGACGGAAATTATCGGAGTTCGACTTCATTGTCAAACGATATACGCCAATAATTACCTCTTTTTCCAAGCTCTGGTCATAAGCACTATTAGCTTCATAACCGCCTGCGATTTCTAATACACGATCAGCAATAAAATCCTTTCTTGTACGATTTGACTCTACAATTGCCTCAATTAAGTTTTCTGGAACATCTGCATAATTGGCTAAAAGCTGTTTTGTGTCTTTTGGTAAACAATATCCTCCATATCCAAAAGAAGGATTATTATAATGAGATCCAATACGTGGGTCAAGGCAAACACCATCAATAATCTGCTGCGTATTCAACCCTTTCATTTCAGCATAAGTATCAAGTTCATTAAAATAAGAAACTCGAAGAGCAAGGTATGTATTAGCAAATAATTTTACTGCTTCTGCCTCTGTGAATCCCATAATCAAAGTATCAATATTCTCTTTAATAGCCCCTTCCTGCAAAAGAGATGCAAATGCATTTGCTGCTTTTACAAGTCTGGCATTTTCCACATCTGTTCCAACAATGATTCGTGATGGATAAAGATTATCATACAGTGCCTTAGATTCACGAAGAAATTCTGGGCTAAAAATAATGTTATCGCAATGATATTTTTCTCTTACACTGGCTGTAAATCCAACTGGAATAGTAGACTTAATTACCATAATCGCATCAGGATTGTACTGAATCACAAGTTTAATTACTGTTTCTACAGCTGATGTATCGAAAAAATTTTTTTTACTATCATAGTTTGTTGGAGCAGCAATTACTACAAAATCAGCATCTTTATATGCCACCTCTGCATCTAAAGTGGCTGTCAAATTCAATTCCTTTTCAGCTAAGTATTTTTCAATGTACTCATCTTGAATTGGAGATTTTCTTTTATTAATTAACTCAACTTTTTCAGCCACTATATCAACAGCCATTACCTCATGATGCTGAGACAGCAAAGTGGCAATTGATAACCCAACATATCCTGTTCCCGCAACTGCAATTTTCATGTTCTCTTGTTCCTCCTTCTATTATACCTGATAGAATTCTTTATACCATTCTGCAAACTTCCGAAGTCCATCCCGTAAACTGGTACTCGGTTTAAAAGCAAAATCTTCTTCCAACGCAGATGTATCTGCATAAGTTACCGGTACGTCCCCAGGCTGCATCGGAACTAGCTTTTTATGTGCTTCAAAATCATAATCTTCCGGAAGCACCCCTGCACGAATCAATTCTTGCTGAAGAATATCCACAAATTCTAAAAGATTTTCTGGATGACTATTTCCAATGTTATAAACCTTATATGGTGGTATTGGAAGTCCATCTTCTCCCTTTTTCTTTTCTGGTGGAGCTTGCATTACGCGTTTTACACCTTCAACAATATCATCAACATATGTGAAGTCACGCTTACAATTTCCATAATTAAAAATCTGAATTGTATCACCAGCAAGAAGTTTATTAGTAAATCCAAAGTATGCCATGTCTGGTCTTCCAGCTGGACCATATACTGTAAAGAAACGAAGTCCAGTAGATGGAATATTGTAAAGCTTACTATAAGCATGAGCCATCAACTCATTAGACTTTTTCGTTGCTGCATATAAAGAAACTGGATTATCTACTTTATCATCAGTTGAATACGGAACTTTCTTATTACTTCCATATACAGAAGAAGATGATGCATAAACAAGATGTTCCACTCCACACTCTCCATTATCATAAGAATGACGACATGCTTCCAAAATATTATAAAAACCAATGAGATTGGATTCGATGTAAACATCTGGGTTGGTGATGGAATAACGAACCCCAGCCTGGGCCGCTAAATTCACTACAACAGACGGTTTATACTCTGAAAAAACTTCATCAACCATTTTTTTATCCGCAATAGATCCTTTTATGAATTTCCATACTGAACCTGAATTTTTCTCCACTAATGATTCAATTTGCTTAAGTCGATACTCTTTAATTGACACATCATAATAATCATTCAAATTATCAATCCCAACAATATGTATCGGGCATTCTTGACTAAGTAATTTCATAACCAAATTGGAGCCTATAAAACCAGCAGCGCCAGTAACTAAAATTGTTTTATTTTTTAATTCAATATATTTTCTCATACCTCATTCTCCGATTAAGTCATATTATAAATTTTTCTGTCATACTTCTTACTACCAAAAACACAATTAACTATACTGTAGAAAGTCACCATATGCTCTTTTCTCCGATAGCATCCCTCAGGCTAAAACATAATAATTTAATAAAATAACCTAGCACTTTATCGAACCGTATATATGAATAAACCATTCACAACAAGCAATAATTGTTATAAAACAATTTAATCTTACAGATTTCTATTTTTAATTATCCATTATAGAACATATATATTTCTTTTTTTTCTCAGCATCCATGCCAAAAGTAGGAATAGCCTTTTTCCTCGCCTTATCTGCATACTCCGATAAAGACTCTATAACTTTAGCTGGAACCCCACCTACAACAGAATTAGCTGGAACATTATGGGTTACAACCGCTCCACATGCAATAACTGAATTGTCACCAATCACAACTCCCGGCATAATAATCGCATTAGTACCAATATGAACATTATTTCCAACAACTATACTATTTATATAATCCGCCTTACAAAACTCTTTTCCATAACCTGCATACTCACTACGCAGCACCCAATATCCACCATCGTGAGTTATAAGCTTTACTCCATCATTAATTCGCACATGATTACCCAACGTAACTAAATATGGTTCACTCCCAAAATTAGCAGACTTAAATATTTCACAATTTTCACCTATTTTCATTCCACTTTTTCTTAAATAATCTGGATATTGAGACATGGGAATAAATTTTTTTCTCATAATTTTATATAATTTCCTAAGCATATATTTCACCTAATCATTTTATCCTTTCAGTCAAACACTTTTCAATATTTTTTAGCCCCCAAAATATGGCAAAATAAATGATACCAGTACATATCGCAAATAAGCATGCAGCCACGAACCAATAGAAGTAATTAACAACCTTAATTTCTATCTTATATGTTAATATTATAAATATTAAATAGACCATAAGATCAATACATATAAGCTTTACAAATTTTCTTATACTTCTATATAAAATACTTTGTTTTAAATAAGCCACAAATGCAATCATTCTATATCCAACAGCTAAACAGGTACCTATAGTAATTCCAATTAACCCCAACTTAGCTACTGCACAAAATGATATAACTACATTTATAATAACTTCTATAATCGAATATTTTTGCGTCTGTTTAAAATGACCTGCTGCATTAACTATTGTTGTGTATGGAATTCGAATTATCATTATAAAGTACGCCCAAATCATTAACATAGCGAACAATTTATTATTATAATTTGCATCATTAACCCCTCGTGTATATATATTAATAAAATATACAAGCATTTTTGTTGCAGTTGCTAAAAAAATGGTTCCTATAAAATGAATCCCTAATTCAAATTTTGCAAATTCTTTTTCTACTTTACCTCTATCTTCATCGACTAATAAATTTCCTAAATAACTTTTATAACCTCCACTGACGCTTTCAACCAACACTCTAATTCCATTTAAAGGAAAAGCATATACATTATAAATAGAAACATTTGTCATCGTAGATCTTAAAGTCAAAACAATTGTATCTAACGAAGAAGTCAATGTTGTTGCTAAATGTTGCACTAATCCAGACCATTTTCCCTCAATTGCATTTAAAGAAGCACTCTTCACTTTTTGAATATTATACTTTTTATTTACATAAATTTGAAGGATTATAGGTCTTATTAAATAAATTAAAGAAGATACAAGCTTAACACATTGAATACTCTGATGTATATATATTAAGCCAAAAGTACATAAGGCATTAAGTATAGTAGTAAAACAATTCAAAAAGGTATATAAATAAATTTTTTGATCTGCTGCTAACAATACTTGATTACTAACGCCCCAAAGATATTGACCAATTGTACTTACAGAAATAGCTAAAACTAAAGTACTTGTATATACCATGCTATAGCTGTCATTTTGTGACACAGAATAATAAATACATAAAACAAAAACATATCCCAAAAGGAAATATGTAATAATGCGAAAATATTTTTCAATTGCACAATATATAAGTGAAATTTGATTGTTATTTCTTTTCTTTATTGGACCATATAAAGCAGCCTGTGCAACCGCTGAAATTCCAAAATCAAAATATGAAACTACCGATAACATTTGAGAAATAGAATACACTAATCCATTCACCTGTGATCCATATTCATTTAATATTAGTCTAGGTAAAACTAAACCAACTAAAACAGCCAAAATTTGATATATCAATATAGATATATTATTCCATTTTAATCTCTTATTCATTTAGGAATCCACACTCTCTTCCTCATTGCAATTATTTTATAAATCAGCATAATCGCTAAAGGATATAAAATACCCACTTGCACTAAGTTCTTTAGTAAAGAAAGACTTTCATTTCTAAATCCAGAGCAAATTATTGGAGTTATTATAATAGAAATATAGGCTTTAAAACTATATTCTTTTCCGCAATTGTCTCCAAGCAACAAAGCAAAAAAGGCTCCAAATAACACCATGTACAGCACACTACCATTTACATAAGTCTCTGCAAAAAGGTTAAAACCAGCTCCATACGTAATTTTTAAAATATTTTGTGACAAATAGTTACTTAAATATACTACCGGTACTCCTAGTATATTGGCGAGTTTTGTTGAAACTGATCCTAATAGAGCCGCTAAAAAACTATTTTTTACAGGAAAAGCAGATATATTTATCCCTAAAACAACAATAGTAACACCAAGACTTCCCCCCATTTCCATAATGAAACGTATAATCGGATTATTTCCTAGACTCATTGCACTTATAAATGTATCAACAGAAACATTTCCAAGTCCATATTGTCTTAAATCTACTACAGCACCAATTAAATATAATGCCAAAAAAGAAATCAAAAATAATTTTAGCATTTTCTTTATATCCATCTTTTTATAATAATTATGATGTAACCATAAAAGAACTAATAAATCATAGAACCAATTTCCTCTTTCTCCAGCAACACAATATAGTAATACAAAAGCTCCAAAAATTGTATAAATTATTTTTACAGTTTTATATTCACTTCCCAATAATATTCCTATAATAACAGGAAAGAACAATTTTTCTGCAAAATCTAAAATTGGGGGCAATACAAATCCTCCATAATAAAGAGAAGCATATCCATTTATCAAAGAGAATGAAATTGTAATAAAAATTTTTACAAAGGTCAATGGAACTACAACCCAGGCCAAACAAATAGATACCTTATAAACAACTAGCATTATATCTTTTCTTTGTTTCAAATTATTTTGCTTTTTAATTCCTAATATGAGTGTCATGCCAATTAATAGAGCTAAAAAGCACCATCCAGAATAAATAATTCCTCTATAGATTTCTACATTATTAGGAATTTTATAGTTACTGTATAACTTTGTTTTCCCAATTTCATTGTCTGAGTGAATCCCTAATGACCACATGAACGTCTGTCCAAAATTAAACAAAAAACATACCATCAAAATAATATGTTGAAGTCCTATTTTTCCTATTATTCTAAAAAAGCTATAGAAAGAAACCAAAAAAATGATATTAATCCACCAAGATACTAACACTATATTATAATTTTTTACATTTCTGATGGTATATAACACCCATCCAATAATACAGTTGATTAAATAAAAATATATAAGTCCAAACGACATATAATTCTTTTTCTTATTAATTACAAATTTCATTTTTTCTACCAACAACCATTCTTTATATAGTTTTAAATAATTCTATTTATAAATTCTTCCCACTGATTACAAATTTTAGTAACATTTAACAACTCATTAATTTTAACAGATGACAAAGAAAATCTATCTCTAATATCTTTATTCTCAATTAAACACATACATTTTTCATAAAGACTTTCTTCGTCTCCTACATTAATTAAATACCCATTATAACCATCTTGTATAAACTCTCGAGTTCCATATGCAGGACAATCTGTACATATAGACGGAATTCCTATCGCCAGTGCCTCTAACATTGCATTTGAAATCCCCTCATAATTTGACGGTAATACAAATACTGTAGCGTTACGAA
Organism: Ruminococcus sp. D54t1_190329_F1; assembly: GCF_015551645.1. Classification (NCBI taxonomy): domain Bacteria; kingdom Bacillati; phylum Bacillota; class Clostridia; order Eubacteriales; family Oscillospiraceae; genus Ruminococcus; species Ruminococcus sp. D54t1_190329_F1. The sequence goes on along the minus strand of NZ_JADNDC010000007.1, from coordinate 55,428 downwards.
TCTCATCATGTATATTTTTTGAAAACCCTTTAAAAATAACTTTTTTTTCTATACCTAATTTTTTTGTTTCCGCTTTAAGTTCTTGTTCAAGAGGTCCTCTACCATACAAATGTAATTCAAAATCAGGCTCTTTATATGATATTTTTTTAAATGCTCGTAAGAGCATATCTATATTTTTCTCACTAACAAACCGTGCAACACAAACAATTTTTTTTTCACGTTCTTCTTTACATACTTTTGGTAAATTATTTTTTATAGGATTAAATATCACTTGACTTTTTTTTCTAATTCTACTTGAAAAACAACTTTGCGCATACTGCGTTTGAAATACAAAATAATTTCTTTTTCTAAGTCTAAATAAACAATTTCTAATCATTCTCCATTTAGTACTAGTTGGCTCATGATTTGGATCATTTCTCTCAGAAAGAATAAGATTGTGTTTAGTAAACATACAAGCTAAAATAGAAACAATGTTTGTCGCCCATAAGAAGGAAATAATTACATCAGGTTTTATTGTATTGAAATAATTACGAAGAGCAAAAATTCTAAAAAAATTTTTTTTGATTCCTTGTTCATTTTCATAATCATCCATTATATACTTGTACGTAACTTTATCATTTATTTCATAATCAATTTTATCTTCCATTGTTGTAACAATATGTACTTCATTTTTTTCCGCTAAAAAGTTTGTTAAAACAGATACAACTCTCTCTGCCCCACCATTTTCCAATGATCCAATTACAAATACTATTTTTTTCATAAACTTTTTTTTATCCTCCAAAATTTAGAAGTCAAAAATTGGTTTTTGTAAAAGAGCCAAAATTTTAATCTTTTTTTTATATCCAAACAACTAGACTTAACCAATAAAATATAATTATTTTTAAATTTCTTATAAATTTCTTTTTTTAATTGTTTTTGACTATTATCAGCCTGCATATATAATCCTATACTAAAATCGCAAATATTTCTTCGCATATATAGAGTAAATTCTGGATATTTTTCTTCGCACTTTTTTAACATATATTCTCCAGAAAAATAGGCATCTTCTACCTTTCTCTTCGTTAATTCCGAATGCATTATACTATTAGTATTAACATAATAATTATACAAAACATCATTAATCACTTGAATAGAATTAACTTTATCAATATAATCAGCAAAATATATTGTATCCTCGTTGTTCTTGCCTTCATGAAATTTAATTTTTCTAAAAATTTCGCTCTTATAAAGTTTCATGCATGCCATTGTTTGATAATTTTGTGTAACAAAAAAAGATTTCAATATTTTATCTTTACCATATACAATTTCATTCGTTAATGTACTAACATATACAACATTATCATCATTCTTTTTACAATATCCGCACTGAACTACATCAACTTTACTTTTAGATATAGCCTCAACCATTCTTTCAACAAAATTTACTTCAACCCAATCATCACTATCTATAAATGTAATGTATTCGCCTTTCATTTGCTCTAATCCGGCATTTCTGGCACTACTTAGCCCACCGTTTGGTTTATGGACTACCTTAACCCTTGCATCTTTTCTTTCAAACTTATCACATATAATAGGACAACCATCATTAGATCCATCATCAACAAGAATTACTTCTATATTGTTATATGACTGTTCCAATATAGAGCTTATACATCTTTCCAAATATTTTTCAACATTATAGATAGGTACAATTACAGATACCAAACTATTCATTATCCAATACCCCTTATCCAAAACCAATTGCTCTAAAATCAAATTTACACTCGCATTTTTATCAAAAATTATAATTCATTGAATCCAAAAACTCTCATCCGATTTTTCTAAATACATCAACCCATTTATTTATGATTTCATTATTATCCCATTGTATTATTGTTTCTTTAGCGCCTCTACTAAAATTTTCTTTTATGCTTTGATTGCTTGTAACATATTTATAAATATAATTAGAAAATTTCGACTTATCATAACATGGCACCAAAAAACCATTTACCTCATTATTTATAATGTCCCTGGGTCCACTAGGACAATCAAAAGAAATGCATGGAATACCATAAGACATAGCCTCAAGTAAAACCATTCCAAAACCTTCCATCTTAGATGTAAATACGAATAATTCTGCTTCCCTATAATATTCTTCTATTTTGCTTGTATGTGGAATTAATTCTACATTTTTTATTTTATTTTCTTCTATATAATTTATAATGTTTTCTTTTTCCTCTCCGCTTCCTATAATTTGTAATAAATACTCGTTTTGAGGAAATTTTTTATTAAACTCTTTCCATATATCTAATAGCATAATCTGTTGTTTATCTTTAGTTAATCTACCAACATTAATTACTCTATGACTTCTTAAAGAATTATCCACTATTTTATCAAAGGTCGTCATGTGTGGAATATAATAAGCATTGTATCCCTTTTCACGATATATCTGTGTATCCATCGTAGTAGGTACTGAAATAGCTTTTAACCGAGGATAGAGCCATTCTTTTATTTTTTTATATACGCTATTATATGCATAATAAGATGCATGCTCTGAAGCAACAATTCTTTCCCTATAACATTTGTTGGCTAAATATACCTCTAAACCATTTATCACAAACGCTACATACACATAATCAAAACTATTCTTTTTTAAATATCTTTTTAATGCACCTACAGATTTACAAATATTAATTGGCAAACTACAAATTCGATCAAATCGAGAATTCATATTCATATTTAATTTTGTATTTATTGATTGTAATTTCACCTTTTCGTTTAACTTATATGCAGAAATCGGTTCATCTTTAACTAAAATTGTCACATCATAATAATAGGATAATTTATCTGATAAATTTGCTATTACTCTTTCAATTCCACCATAAGCATTCATACTGTTAACATACATCAGTAGTTTATTCATTTTTTCTCCATTTTACAAATAAAGATTCGTCGAAGATACTTTAGTTGACTAAATGCCACTATACAAACATAAAATACAAAACTTATAGAATTTCGTTCATACAATTCTCTAAAATTTTGTAATCCTCCTTTTTGCATTTCTTTCAAGTTTCCTGAGAGACCACTTATCCCAAAACCTCTCCTTCCACCATCAAAACTTATGACCTGATCGGGGCTATAATAATAGTTATAATTCTCACATATTTTATAAAAGAATTGTCCGTCTTCACCATATTTACGATATTCATCAAAGCCACCAATTTCTTCAAAAATTTTCTTTTTAAATACTACCGTAGATGTTTGCGGAAACATCTTTATACACAATTCTTTTACCGAAGGTCTATACATTTTTTCAATTGGTTTTCCCAATATTTTAAGTACTTGACTTGTATGATTTCCCCCCAAAAAATCTATACTACTATTTTTTTTCAGAATTTCTACCTGTTTGGCAATTTTATCTTTAAACCATTCATCATCAGAATCGAGAAGTGCAATCCAATTCCCCTTAGCGAGCTTAATTCCTGTATTTCTAGCCGAAGAAACTCCTCCATTTTTCTTATTTATTAATTTAACTAAAAAAAAAGGAAACTTTTTCTTATACTGTTCTATACATTCTTTCGTGTTATCAGTTGAACCATCATTAACCACTAAAACTTCTTCAATATATTCACTTGCAGTTTGCTGTCTTACAGATTCCAACGCCCTTATAATTGTTTTTTCAGCATTATATGCTGGAATAATAACAGATATTGAAAAAGAATTTACTGTCGTTCCCATTTTCCAGTCTCCTTATTATATCTTTTAACAACCTTTGCAGGAACGCCAACAATCACAGAATAATCTGGATATGTTCCTCTTACAACTGCATTAGTACCAACCACACATTGCTTTCCTAAAACTGTTCCTGCCTGAATTGCAGCGCCAAAACCTATAAAACAATTTTCCCCTATTACTGTCTTTTTACAAATCATAGGTTGCTCCATTATATGTTTATCGATTTTTTGATATTCATGGTCAATATTAGTAATAAAAACATTTCCTGAAATTGTTGTTTTTTTCCCAATCACAAGCGGCGAATCACCCGAGGTAATATGAAAATTCTGTGCAATTGAGCAATCATCTTCAATGATAATCTGCCCACCTTTATGAGTTTCCATTCTGCATCCCGGATAAATTCTTACCCTATTACCCAATGAAATATTTTGAGTTCCAACCAAAGAAAGCGGTTTCCCCATATAACAATACGATCCTATATGTTTAAATTTATAAGTACGAAATAAAAGATTTAAATGCCAAAACATTTTCTTTATATCCATAATCGTCCACCTTTCATCCGATTATTAATATACTAATAATTTCATATACTTGCCAACTTTTAATATTATATATTGACATTATACTTTTTCTTTTCTATTGCCTGAATTTTAGAATCATCCCCCCATATTGCTTTTGAATCATATGGACGATCTGGAAATGCCCCATATTTTAGTTTAATGTCAAAATCATTTTCTTTGATAAATCTTTCAACCCGATCAGATAATCTTTCAGGACGTCCACAACAAATATTGATAATCCCAGTTACTTCTGTTTGTTCTACTGCCGAAGCTACTCTTTCACAAAAGCACTCATAATCAAGGAAATCAAACTGATTTAATCCCTGAGTAAATGGAAATTCTTTTTTACCCGCTTTACTAGCTTGAACTATTTTGGAAAAAATTGAGCATCCATCTTCTGTATTTCCAACAATATAAAATCCTCTCAACCACTGAAATATAACATTGTTATTCATACATTCTAACTCTACTATTCTCCTTAAAGCATTCTTACTTATTCCATACAAACTTTGAGGATTGCACGGTGTATTCTCATTTATGCTTCCTTCAAAAAAGCCCACCTCATGCATACTTCCCATTACAGCAACATGTTTTATCCCGCCTTTAATCATTTTAGATATAAATGACATATGATTCGGAAGATCGTTTATATGATTTTCCGATCCATGCACAAATCCATCACGCCAAGCCATATGTAATAAAACATCTGGTTCACCTAAAGTTTGATATGGATTTTCCATTGAAAAGATATCCCCAATCACAATCGTAGCCCTTTTATCTATAAAATTATCCTTAAAATCAGTCGCTATAACATTATAATTTTCATTCAAAAGCTGCCTTACTACACCTTTTCCCAAATATCCATTTGCACCAGTTATAAGAATTTTCATATCAACTTTTTCCTCCATCACTTTAAAACTTCTAAAATCCAATTCTCCAAAGAGTATTTTTTATACACCTCTTCACTTAGCTCCTCATATGGAGTATAGAAAAAATCCATGTCCAATTGTGGATCGTCACGTTTAATAACCAAAATATTCCTAGGATTATAGAAATCATAATTTACAATATCCTCATTCGTAGTAATAAATTTTCTTTTTAATCCCAAAATTTCAATACTACGCATTGTAAGACCATGTTGCCCACGATTTTCCACATCAATAACACATCTTGAATTAGCATAAATATTATATAGCTTCTCAAAGGGAAGCATTTCATATTTCAAATCATCAGAATTGACCTCTTTAAAAGATTTATTAAATAATTTATTTTTTATATATACTAATTTATGTGGCATATAAAAATAGCTAAAACAGTTTAATCCATTTTTATTTCCTTGTTCCATCAACCTTTTAACAATTGCTACTCGATCATCATGTCCAGTTCCTATAAAACTTAGATCATATTCTAACGCTGTATTATTTGCACTTTTTATATTCTTCGGTAAATATTCATCGTAATAATACAATGGAAGAAAAAAAATATTTTCCTTATTAGCTTCATAATCAATTCTATCAAATGTATACACTTTATCATAAAAACACCATTTTTTTTCTATGCCACGAGTATTCTGCTTATGCAATCCGTCCCACATATATAGTATTAATTTAGCACTAGAATACTTTTCCTTTAAAAGCTCTAATGTTTCTTTGGGTGTATATTCTCCACGAATCACAAGAATAAAATCATATTCTTTCTCTTTTAAAGCCTCCAAACTTTTTGCATAATATTTGTTTAAAATATTTTGATAAAATCTAAAGCCTAATCTCCCTAATGTTTTCGCTATAAATCCTTCATTAGGTTTATCATGGATATAATCAACTTGAGCTCCCATTTCCTTCATTTTACTAATTATTCCATTTGAATATCCTGGCAACGCAATTAAAAGTATTTTTTTCTCCTGGAGATTTTCTAATTTATTATCAAACACTATTTTTTTTTTATCATTCTCACTTTCTGTTTTCACAATCGAACCATTAAAATCAATAGCCCAATAATTTATTCCTTCATACTTCGAAACTGTATATGAATAACAATTATTTCCAAATGCCTTATTAACCAATCCACCAATTTTTCCAGGAATCACACTAGTTATACCCACTAATGGATTGAGCATACTGCTAACCACTATGTTTTTGTTATAAGAATCAGCAATCATTTTCACCATATTAGAAGTTCTTACCCACTCTTCATTCTGCGGAATTAATACAATAGCTTTTTCACGCCAACGATTAACTAGCATTATTTGACACAAAAACTCACAAAGATTATCAATATGTAACATTGATCTCTGATTATCTATATTAGGAAATACAGGTAACTTCTTCGCCAATTTTGCCAAAGTAGGATAATTTCCTTTACTTCCTCTACCATATATCATCGGTGGACGAAGTACTATTACTCGAAACGTCTCATCCGCCAAACATCTTACTGCTACATCCGCTTGAAGCTTTGAATCGCCATAAAAGTTTGCAGGCGAAGGCACTGTATATTCATTAATAATTTTCTCTTTTCCATATGGAGCTGAATCTCCATAGACAATCATAGATGACATAAATATAAATTCTTTTACACCATCTTTTTTTGCTTTTTTGGCAACTTCTACAGCAAGATCTGTATTCACAACATAATACTTTGCTTTCACAGCTTCTGATACATTTCCCACATCTGCATGAGCAATTCCAGCCACATGGTATACAATATCATACTCCGAGAAATCACACTCACGCCAAGTATCATCAAGCATATCTATTTCTTCTATTTCAAAATTATTGCCATATTTTTCAGATGCATAATTTTTAAACGATTCTCCAATGTAAGAGCCAGCACCAGTAATTAAGACTTTTTTCATTGCAGATAAATCAACCTCTACTGGTTCTCCAAAGCCAATATGACCAATTAATTCTTTGTCTGTCTTTCCGTCAGTATAGTGCCGTTCCGCCTTTGCCATTTCACCAGTTCCGCCTTCAACCACTGAATCATCGCCGCCAAATACCCCAACTGACCCCAAGAAACATTTCAAATCCATCGCAAAGCCAATTTTCTGTGCATATTCTCCATCAAGCTTTGCTTTATCCGAAATTTCCAGTTCGTCACGTCCATTAATCTGTGCCCACCCAGTAAGTCCTGGTTTTACATCATTTGCTCCATATTTATCTCGCTCTGCTGTCAACACATCCTGATTCCAAAGTCCTGGACGCGGTCCAATAACGCTCATATTGTTCACAAAAATATCCCAAATCTGAGGCAGTTCATCCAAACTATGTGCTCGAATAAACTTTCCAACTTTTGTAATATACTGATCCGGATTATCAAGCATATGGGTTGGTACATCATGGGGTGTACTCATTTTCATGCTTCTAAATTTATGCAATTTAAAATACTTCTTATTTTGTCCAAGCCGTTTTTGAGTAAAGAATACAGGACCTGGATCATCAATAAAAATAGCAATAGAAAGTCCGATAAAAATTGGTGACAGTACAAGTAATCCACCAAAAGACAATACTACATCAAGTGCTCTTTTTACATACTTCTCATAAAACCCCGGATGACACTCACTATCTCCAATTGCTTCAAAATGTCCTCTTACTCCATCAGCATTTTCTAAGTCATTGTCGTCTTCTATAAAAACAACTTTTTTTCCTTCCATTGGATTTTGTTCAGAAGGTTCATCTTTATATACAGAGTCATCTTTTTTCATCTTTGCCCATATTTCCATTCCTGCAAATACAGTTCCAAGCATTGTTGCTGTAATTCCTATGAATTTCTTTATTTTCTTGTCACCAGACATAGCCGCATTACTCCTTGTCGCTTCCAATTTTTACATTTACAAATCAATACCCCTGAATTATTTCTCCCGCTTCTACTTTATAATTTGATTCAACATGCGCACCAGATTTTATAATTGCGCCTGCATTTACATGCACGCATTCTTCTAGTACTACATCATGATCTACAATTGCACCAACAGAAATGATGCAGCCTCTTTCAACTACAGTATTTGCATTTATAACAGCCATTGGTTCCACTATAGTTCCCTTTGAAATAGATGCACTTTTACTAACATAAGCAGTAGGATGAATCAACACTGGAATGGGATATCCGGTTTCAATTAATCTCGTAATCATTTCATTTCGAAATTGATTGTTTCCTATTCCTACAAATGCATTTGGGAATTCCTTTATAAAAGAAGCCATATCTTTTATCTTTCCAATTGCCTCTGGGCTATTGTCATCTAAAAATTTAACATTATCATACCCACACGCAGCAGCCACCTCTGCTACAACTTTTCCGTGACCGCCTGCGCCTATAATCAATAACTTTTTATCCATATATTTTTTTTATTTATTTCCTGCTGCTTTTTCATACAGCTTCTTGTATGTCTCCCCATGCAGTTTCAAATCATCCTTCGCCGCATGATAAGTCGGCACAACCTCTTCCACATAACTTCTGATATCCGGATCATTTCCATAAGCCACAACAGCCAGTTTCTCCATCTGCCGCAGGAACTCATCCGTATCAAACGGAATCGGCTTTCCAATATGAATCAGATCATTATCCGTCTTCGTCAGACCTTCCTCTGCCATCAGCTTCTCTTCATAAAGCTTCTCGCCAGGTCTAAGTCCTGTATACTCAACTTTAATATCCACATCCGGAGTCAATCCAGACATCTTAATCAAGTTTCTAGCCAGTGTATCAATCTTCACCGGAGCTCCCATATCAAGTACGAAAATCTCGCCACCTTTTGCATAAGTTCCAGCCTGAAGCACCAGACTTACCGCCTCCGGAATGGTCATAAAGTAACGGATAATATCCGGATGGGTAACTGTTACCGGACCTCCCTTGGCAATCTGTTTCTTAAACAGCGGAATAACAGATCCATTACTTCCCAGCACATTTCCGAAGCGCACTGCCACAAACTCAGTCCTGTATTTCCGCTCACCATTTGCCCCTGGATTTTCACAAGTCGCTGCCACCTGAGCAAGTGCTTCCTCGCTGTCTTCATAGTGGCTTCCCAGTAATGGAAGCAGATCTTCTCTTCCGGTTCTGCTGATCTTATCCATGGTCTGGATAACCATCTCACAGAGACGCTTGCTGGCTCCCATAATGTTGGTTGGATTTACAGCTTTGTCTGTACTGATCAGTACGAAACGCTGACAGCCATTTTTCAGAGCTGCATGAGCAGTTTTATAGGTTCCCATTACATTGTTCTTGATTGCTTCACATGGGCTTGTCTCCATAAGTGGTACATGCTTATGTGCAGCTGCATGATAAACAATGTCTGGCTTGTATGTTTCAAATACATCATTAATCTTTCTGGTATCGCGCACGGAACCGATCAGTACCACCAGATCCAGATGTGGATATTTGGAACGAAGCTCCTGTTCAATGTCGTAGGCATTGTTCTCATAGACATCGAAGATTACCAGTCGTTTCGGAGCGTGGGCTGCGATCTGACGGCAAAGCTCACTTCCAATGGAACCACCACCACCAGTTACCAGAATGGTTTTTCCACTGATGTAGCGGAAAATTTCTTCCATATTTACCTTAATAGGATCTCTTCCAAGAAGGTCTTCCACTGCCACGTCTTTCATTTTGCTAAGAGACACTTCTCCAGTGACGAACTGATACATACCTGGAAGAATCTTCATTTCACATTTGGTTTCTTTACAGATGTTCAGGATATCTCTTCGCTCTGCCGCACTTGCGCTTGGAATTGCCAGAAGGATCTGGTCGATTTTATATTTCTTTGCACTTGCGAGAATGTCATCACGACCGCCTACAATGGGCACACTCTCCATATAGCGTCCCCATTTGTTCGGGTTATCGTCAATAATACAGCAGACCTTTCCCTTTGGCTCTTTGGCACGTTCCACGTCGCGGAGAATGATCTGTCCTGCCTGGCCGGCACCGATCAGCATAATGTGATGCAGCGGACCTTCCTCTTCCTTCTGTTTCCGTGTTCTTTCCAGAAGGATAAATCTGTATGAAAAACGGATTCCTGTAATCAGGCAAAATTGAATAATGGTTCCGAAAAGATAATAGGACATTGGCATTCTCTGAATGACAAATGTGATTCCAATTATCTGGAACAGGAATGTAATTACAGTAGATAAGCAAATTCTTAACAGCTCACTGTAGCTTGCGAAGCGCCATACGCTGTTATAGAGACGCAATGCCCAAAAGACAAAAACAGAGAATACTGTATACCATGGTGCAAATTTCAGATAGGCAGACAAATATTCTCCGGGTATTGCGGAGTATGTACAATCAAAGCGGAACCACAGTCCGAGAAAGTATGCGGCGTTTACGGCGATCACATCATAAATCATCAGGTAAAGTGCGATTACCTGCCAATGCTCCAACTTTCTTTTTTTGCGTTCGGTTTTTTGTTTTCTCGTTGTCATTTCTTAATCATACGGACGGAGTTACCTCCCCCCAGTCCTTTCCTCCCATTTTTTCATAACTTTGACCACTTACCAGATAGCTTCCTGTCTGGTGCTTCGGCGACTCCCAGGATATCTTGGGGAAGTCCGGAACCCGCACCGGCGGTGGTCTGCCGAAAAGCCTGCGTCACTGGCGCAGCCTCTTTGCCCGGTTACCCGGTTTTATAGATAAGAGCGTTCGTAACGCTGCTTATTATCATTTTTATCTTTGTTGTCAATAATTATTTTGTTCTACTTCCGCGAAAAAAACTGTCCTGGCATTTCCTGCCAAGATTTCTGGCGTCATTCAGGAAGCGGTTTCCCTGATGACCATTTTCACAGAGGAATTCATTTCCCTTCCGGCGAACCTTGCCGCCGCAGATGGCACATTTGTCTTTCAGTCCGTCTGTTCTGGTTTCCAGTACCAGAATTCCTTCTGCCCAGGCTTTGTACTGCAGGTTGGTCCGGATCTTACTGCTTAAGTGAAGCGGAGAAAAATTGCCGCTTTTTACCATTGCCATCCGGGTGAAGTTCTGGTCGTAATCTGGGAGGACAATGATTCCTGCCTGATTCTCTTTGCAGAAGTTCAGGATTTCACGGCTGACCTGGTGGGCGTAGTGCTCGGACAGGTTCTTCAGGTGCATGTAGTACTTCCGGTTGGGCTGTGGGCTATTGTCTCCCACTGTGTTTGGTCTGGATTTCTGTATTCTGGTCTCCAGCAGCTTGCAGCGGTGGCGGTACGCATCTCCGCCCCGGCAGGTGTGTACAGCCAGCTGATTTCCCTGTTCATCCAGAATGCAGCACACTGCGAAGGTGTCTGTGTTTGTAAAGCGGACACTGCACAGGTTCGTGCCTTCTGCCATTCGTTCTTTGGCAGTGCGGGCATCGCTGTTCTCCTGTTTCACCGGGATATTCAGCAGGTAGTGCCTGCCCTCTTTTACCAGGGTGGGCGACATTAGCTGGCCATCTTGGGGAAAGGGGCGTCCTTTCAGGTTGCAGTCTGTCCAGATCCATTTCTCACCGTTCCACAGCTTCAGGCAAATGGATCTGTCGGTGAGGTCGGAATACATTCCTTTGAAAAAAGTAACCTTGGCTTCCAGCTTCTCAGGGAATCCGGACTGAAGCTCCTGTGTGCTTTTCACTGTGGCTGATGCTTTGTTGATGGCGGCGCGTCTCAGGTAGACAGGTACTTTCCCCATTGGTAATGGGTTGGTGGGCTGTCTGCCGTCCCGACCGGTCAGGGTCAGGAGCTCCAGGCTGCGCTGTATGTCGAAGAGGCTGCTGTTCCACAGTTCTTCATGCTGTCTCAAAAGGTGGTAGTAAAACTCCACCACGTTCTGAAAATATTCTTCTGTTCTGTCCAGCCATATAGGCTCCGGACAAACCAGGCGCATGCGCCAGGTTCGGATGCTGTATCCTGTTTTCATAAATTTTGTCTGTGATTTCTGCTGGTTTCTTTCGTAATATTTCAGTAATGCGACGGTCATCCAGGCAGTTTTTCTGCTTTCTTTCCCATCGTCGTTTTACATTCTATCGCGAATAACAGGGAAAGTCAACCAATTATAGCGACTATAGACTTTTTTTGTCGAATTATACCATAATTTGTTCCAAATTCACCTTTTTCCCATTAGTTTTTCAAAGGGATTTTTTCGATATAAAATAATTGAGTGGTCAAATAATTGGTACATACTTATAGAATAAGGAGGCAGCTATGTGCAGAAAAGGTGAAAACATACGCAAACGCAAGGACGGGCGCTGGGAAGCCCGTTATATCAAATACCGTGATCCGGAGGGAAAAATCCACTACGGTTCCCTCTATGGCAAAACATATGGCGAAGTAAAGGACAAGCGAAACAAAAAAATTGCAGAAGTGCCAGGCTATGGATATCTGGTGCGAAATACTGGCATTTTGAATTACCAGGCTACCTTCGAAACAGCCGCAGAACATTGGAAACAGGAAATCCGCTATACCATCAAGGACAGTACTTTTTCCAATTATGAAGCGATCTTGAAGAATCAGCTTCTTCCGGAGCTTGGCAGCTCCCAGATACGGAAAATCAGCAATTCTCAGATCACGCAGCTTATTCATAAGAAAAAAGAGCTGGCATTGTCTGCAGGAACCATTCATGTAATTTTAAGCGTACTCCGCAGCATTTTGAACTTTGCAGCAAAGGGAGGCGTCTATACCAGTGAACCAATCCGCTACCCCCATTTGGCTGGCACCAGCCAGGAGGTGCAGATTATGAAGCTTGCAAACTATAACCAGCTGGAGAAATTTCTTATTGACAATATCAGCGATTTTCATTTCGGTCTGCTGCTTTGCATGCATACCGGCATCCGTGTAGGCGAACTCAGCGGCCTGCGCTGGGAAGATGTGGATTTCGCCCAGCACAAAATCCGCATACAGCGTACTGTGATCCGCATCAAAAATCTGGATCAGACCGCCAATCCGGACACTGGAAAAATCCCAAAAACCATTCTGTATATCGGTCCGCCGAAGACAGAACATTCCAACAGGGAAATTCCATTGCCAGACAAGCTGCTTTTTTATGCGAAACGTTTTCGCAAAGATGGCTCCGCATATATTTTGTCTGGAACTGCCAGATGCATGGAGCCGCGGGTCATCCAACGCAGATATGCAGCGCTGCTAAAAACATGTGAAATTCCCCCCATTAAAATCCATGCTCTCCGGCATCAGTTCTCCTGTCGCTGGGTGGAACATGGCTTCGATACCAAGTCCCTGTCCGAAATACTTGGACATACTTCCGTGCGAACCACACTGGATCTGTATGTGCATATCCAGGCGGAAACGAAGCGACAGTATATGAATCAGATGATGGAGCAGGCAATATAACAGAATAAACAATTTCAGAAAAGGCAGTTATACCAGAGAATTCTCTTGTGAGAGACCTCTGGTGTGACTGTCTTTTTTGCTGTCTGGAAAAGGTGACCGGATACTGAAAAATCTCAATTTCTAAAATAAGGGGTCTTTATTCGGGGTCGATAGTCCAAATTGTACTGATTTTCTGCTTGTTTGTAGCGCAAATACGCATTACTGAAATAATGCGACTTGGAGGTCATCTTTTTTATTGTTTCCGGTTGGGTGGTGGGTTATTCAAATTCGCTTTTAAACCACCCATTAAACATAGTTAGGGCCGGGAACGATCAGGTAAGTGATGTCCCGGCCTTTTGTGTTTAACTCATCTTTCAGTAGCCTTTTCAAACAGGCTCTAATATTATTTTATACCTAACTCATCCATAATTTTTTTCCGATAGGCAGCATCTTTTGAAGCTTTCAGACAGTCATCTGTTCGATTCGATGTCAACAAAATATTAATCAAAGAATCCATCCTCTTTTGAGTTTCTTCGCTTCCTTCATTTATACCAGCTTCACGTCCGCGCAACTCTCCAATTCTAATTCCATCATCCAATATCATCTGTCCCAGTCTCGTCATAACCATCGCCTCCTTAATCTCATCAAGCTCTATTCCATCCAGAAATTTATCTGCCAGAGTATACAACATAGCCATCACTTTATCCGCCATATCATTACGCTCTTCTTTCGCCATTAGAATTCCTTCTTTAATCTTATCCTTGCGGCTCATCTGGCCACCCATAAGTGGTGTCATACCAAGCTGTGCGATGTCATCTTCTGTAAAATCCAAGAATGTAAACTCAGATTCACCCGCCTTTCCTTCTTCTATATCCTCATTTTATCACAATATAATATAAAAATCATCTTAAAAGTTTATAAATTCATCAAAAAAAGAAGCAAACCACGTTATATAATGATTTGCTTCTTTCTATATTGATATCCCTCTCACCAGAGGAATCTCATTCTCTTTACTGCTGTGTAGTAGTACCAGCTGTGCCTTCGGTTGTAGTTCCATCTGCAGCAGTGGTATCTGTCGCAGCCTGTGTCTCGGCTGCTACTGTACCTGGCTCGGTCACAGCTTCTGTGGAGGTGCTGTCAGTGCTTGTGCTTCCACTAACCGGTGCATCAGCCTCCTCCTGCGTTACCACCTCGCCGTTGCGAACCTTTTCCATAAGGCTCTTAGCCTTATCAACAGTGTTATAATCCGGAACCATAACATATGCCTTCTGGCTCATGGAATATGGCTTCTCAGTAGCACCGGTACCATTTACACTGTAAGAAACGATTGTCCAGTCGCCGCCGTTGGTAAGCTGCTGCTGAAGGATCTGTGCGATCTCCTCATATGTGATGTTAGTACCGAAGCATCCATCCAGGCTGGAAAGAATGGAGGAATAGCTGGTAAGGATTTCCGGAGAAAGTGCCTTCTTCACAACACCACGGATAACCTCCATCTGGTTCTTACCACGCTGGCGGTCACCCTCCTGGAATGCGTAACGCTCTCTTGCAAAGATAAGCGCCTGCTCACCATTCACATAATTCTCACCCTTGTTAAAATGATAACCCAGAATATTCTTGGAATCAAAATCATAATCTGAATTAACGGTAATTCCGCCAAGTGCATCGATTACCTTCACAAATCCACCGAAGTTAATTCGGAAGTAATAATTAATGTCAATATCATACAGCATTCCCAGAGTATCCATACACACATCGATTCCATAAATACCGGCATGTGTCAGCTTATCCGGTGCACCTCCGGAAATAGAAAGCGGTACAAAGTAATCACGAGGTGTGGAAACCAGCAGGATCTCATGTGTATCTGTATTCACAGTGGCAATAATATTTACATCGCTTCGGCTCTTAGCTGTCATCTCACCTCTGGTATCAATACCACTGAGATAGATGGTGTAAACCTTACCGCCATTAGCAGTGGTGATCGGCTCTATAGGGGTGGACTCTTCTGCGGACTGAATTGTGGATTCAACATCTACCGTTCCAACCTCTTTTATCTTGGTGCTGAAATCTGTGTATCCGTCCATATCCTCGTATACACTGAGATATCCGCTGTTCAGCAGCATGGCATTTACTTCGCCGTTTAGGATTCCGTCAGCAAGCTCGGTCAGACCTGCGTACTCTTTCGTCTGTACCTCTGTGCCGAATTCGCTGTTCAGGTGTGCTACAGCGCCATCTGTGTTCTCACGGTCAAGTGAGGAAAGAATACCATAAGTATATCCGGCAGTTGCCTCTACAGAATCAGCGGCATCATCGCTCTTTACGTAAACAGCCATCTGTGTGACCTCTGTAGTCTCACCGGAAATATTGCTGATGGCAGATCTTGTCTTATTAATATAAAAACCGCCGAATGCCAGAATGGCAATCATGATCACTGCCAAAACAGTTCCGCCAATAAAGCGGCCTGTGTATCTGGTATGCCATACCAGCAGCCAGATTATCGCTGCGATCACCGCAAGTACAATGCCGATGATCAGCATATAAATGGTCGGGATCATCTTGGTCATTGCCAGAAGTCCCATAAAAACAACAGAAAGCATAATGACGATGATGGTGATCACCGCGCCTGGTATCCAGTCGTTTCTTCTTCTCCTTCTACTCATCTTTTAGCTCCTTTTTTATTTCTTTTGTCATTAAGGGCTGCTGCTTGCTTTATAGCCAGCCCCATCAAAAGCATATCTTATATTTTATACGCTGACAACTGGAAAATCAAGTTAAATAGTGTTATAATACGAAAGATTTATAAAATTTTTTTATGAAAACGTTATAACTTCCAGGACGCGGACAGGAATATGACGAAATCAACCGTATCCGGCAGGATAAATATTCGCCAGATGGTTGCAGACCACAATGGGCGGCATGTTATGCAAATATCTTTTAAATGCAATATTCTGCCAATTTAAGGAGGAATTACAATATGACAAAACAAGAGTTTCAGGAACTGACACAGAATATTGTTCTTCTGGACGGCGCTACAGGTTCCAACCTGATGGCAGCCGGTATGCCGAAGGGTGTATGCACAGAGGAATGGGTGCTGGCGCATAAGGATGTGATCCAGAATCTTCAGAGAGCTTATGTTGAAGCGGGAAGCAATATTATCTACGCTCCTACTTTTGGCGGCAACCGTGTAAGCCTTACCATGCATGGTCTGCAGGACCGTATGGAGGAGATCAACCGCACTCTGGTTTCCTATTCAAGAGAAGTCGCTGATGCGGCAGACCATAAGGTTTACGTTGCTGCGGATATTACCACCAGTGGTAAAATGATGGCTCCTGCCGGGGAGATGACCTATGAGGCAGCTTTCGAAATGTATCAGGAGCAGATTGGAATTCTGAAGGATTCCGGCGTGGATCTGATCGTTGCTGAGACCATGATCAATATCGAAGAGACTCTGGCCGCTGTGGATGCTGCTTCCACAGTTTGCGGGCTGCCGATTATGTGTACCATGACGGTAGACGCAGACGGAAGTATTTTCAGCGGTGGAAATGCTATCGAGGCTGCTGTTTCCCTGGAGGCTGCAGGTGCAGATGCTGTGGGCGTGAATTGCTCTGTTGGTCCGGATCAGCTGGTTTCTGTTATCCGCAATATTAAGGAAAATGTTTCCATCCCGGTCATTGCCAAGCCGAATGCCGGCATGCCGTTCATTGATGATAATGGAAACGCCGTTTATTCCATGAAAGCGCCGGATTTTGCCAGACATGTGAAAGCTCTGATTGATGCAGGTGCCGGTATTGTAGGGGGCTGCTGCGGTACCACACCGGAATATATCAGGGAAGTAGCGAAGATGATCGGACGATAAAATACATAAGCCACTGTAGAACGTCACAACTTAGTTGACGCTCGGTAGTGGCTTTTCTTCTTGATCTCCGAAATCACTCTGATGTTTCTTCGATATTTTCTCCGACGTTTCTCCGATGTTTCTCCGATATTCCCTTCGGAGTATTTTACACTCACTTCACCTTAATCGCTTTCTTCGGGCACATTTCCTGACAGCAGAAGCAGCGAATACACTTCTTATAATCATAAACAGGCGGATTATTTTTGCCATTTCGAAAATCTACCGCCTTGCCAGGCACAGGACAGCTGTTTACACAGATTCCACAACAGATACATTTGTCAGGCTCAATGTATGGTTTCTTCTGAAAAATATTCAGAGCCTTGGCAAGCTTTGTCCAGACATTGTTTCGTACTTTCGTGCGGTCCACATTGAAATTGGGATTGCCGTATTTTTCTATTAAGGCTTCCATCGAAATTACATTACAAACCACATCAATACCAATCTGCTTTTTATCTACAGAAACCTTTGCATTCTGGCGCTGCTTCTCGCGCCCAGTTATTTCACTTCCTTCATCACGCACTGCTGATGCCGAAGGATTCTCCTCAACTACCACAACCTCAATATTTTCTTCCCTGCAATTTCCCAGTCCCATCTTCTCTCCATGGTAATTGGTAGGAACCATCTCCGGTTTCAGATAAACCAGTCTTGCAAACACACTGTCCAGTGCCACCGGATCTGTGGACATCAGAATCAGGTTCATGGCTACCGGATCTCCGGAGCCCGGTCCATTTCCCTCCATTGCAGTAATTCCATCCATAATATAAAATCTTGGCTTCACATACTGGTTCAGATCAATAAGCATCCGGGCGAAGCTGTCCGCACTGGGGTATTTGGTATGACCAATGGCCTTATTTTTCCCATATACAAATCCATAGCTGTTTTTCACTGCTCCTGTAATTCGCTCCAGAGCGTGGGTTTTCATTTTGGAAAGAGAAATCACACACTCTGCTTCCAGCAGTTCTTTCGGAAGGATAAATTCTTTCGCCTGGACACCATCCGGATTTTCCACACGCACGCCTTTCGTATAATCAATAGCCGGAATCTGGTATTTTTCCAGATAAGTGTCCATTCCGGTGCCCTGGATCACCTGTTTCGTAGTTCCGTGGCCACAGGAATCTGCAAGCACAATATTCTTATAACCTTCCTCACGTAGAATCCTGGCAAAGGCACCCACCACAACCGGATGCGTGATGACCGCTTTCTCCACTTCTGCTTTTTTCAAAAGGTTAGGCTTCAAAAGGATTTTTTCTTCTTTATTTATAAGGTTGTCCAGACCTCCCAGCTGAGACAGACCATTTTTCATAAGTGTATAAATTCGTTCTTCGTCGTAAGCTTCACAGGGAAGCACAATTACTTTGCTTTTTGTGTTCATGTTTCTACCCATATTTTCAAACATACAGCCTGTAATCTGTATCTGCATGTCTGGTGCTCTCGTTTTATTTTGTAATTATTCTGCAATTCTTCACACATACATGCACGCCTCAATACAGTCGCAGAAGATAAGCTAAGATCACATTTCTGCGATGCAAACCGCCCTCAGTGCCTTCCTCACTGGTAATATACATGCCGGTACCACAGACAATGCATCTACCCCCATCTGCAAAAATGTCTCCGTCAATCTGGTATCTGCCGCCAGTTCCCCACAGAGACATACTTTGCAATTCTGCGCGTGTCCTGCATCTACAATCATCTTTATCATTTTCAAAATTGCAGGATGATGATCATCATATTTCTTCTGTAAAAGCGGATTCTGACGATCCATGGCCAAGGTGTACTGAGTCAGGTCATTGGTTCCGATTCCCAGAAAATTCACCCGCTTCGCCAGTTCTTCCCCGATCATCACTGCTGCCGGAGTCTCCATCATAATTCCAGTCCGGATTTCCTTAAATGGTACACCTGCTGCCTTCAGCTCTTCTTTTACTTCCGTCACCAGAGCTTCAACCTCATCCATTTCCTCTTCCGAACAGATCATAGGGTACATCATCCCCAGATTGCCATACCAGCTCGCACGGTAAATGGCACGGATCTGGGTTTTAAACAGGTTCTTCCGATCCAGACTGAGACGGATTCCCCGATTACCCATAAGAGGGTTGGTTTCTACCGGAATTTCAAGATAGGAAGCCTGCTTATCAGCCCCGAGATCGGCGGTGCGGATAACTACCAGGCGGTCGCCCATAGTCTCAGCAGTTTTCTTATATGCCTGAAAAAGTTCTTCTTCCCCGGGATAATTCTCCCTGCCAAGATACTGGAACTCGCTTCGTAGCAGTCCGATTCCCTTTGCCCCATAATAAAGGGCGCTGTTTAAATCATCCAGACTGCCAATATTCGCGTAGATTCCCACTTCACGTCCATCTTTCGTAATATCGCCCTTGTCTTTCAGCTTCAAAAGGGATTCCCGCTCTACCAGATCTGCTTTTCGGCGAATCTCGTATTCTTTTCGTACCTCATTATCCGGTTCCAGATAGATGGTTCCCGTATATCCGTCAATAATGGCAATGCTGTCTTCCCACTCTTCTTCTGACTGTGGAATCCCAATACCTGTAACACAGGGAATATCCATATTTTTCGCAAGGATCGCAGCGTGAGAGGTAGCAGAACCTTTGCGGGTGACAATACCCAGAAGCTTCTCCTTATCCATTTCCATCAGTTCTGCAAGAGAAAGGGCATCTGCTGCCAGAATGACTGGTTCCTCTCCCAGATCAATTTTGTTCTCATCTTCCCCGAGAATTTCCAGAAGGAGACTGGAGATGCGGCTTACATTGTGGATTCGTTCCTTTATGGTCGGATCGTTCAGCCTGGAAAAAGTACTCTGCATCTCATCTCTTGTGGTCTGCACTGCATAAGCAGCAGTCACCTTTTCCCCTGTGATCATACTCTGTACCGCACGGAGAAAGCTGCCAGAGCCCAGAAGCTCTGCCTGCTCCAGGATCTGATTTGTTCCATTTTCCCCATTCACTTTCACAATTCTATCCAAAGGTTGGGGTTCCATATCCAATTCAGGATCAGCTGTGTCCATTTGCTTTTCTGACATTCTGTCATACTCTTCCTTCAAGGTCTGCATCACATGCCGACGAGCCACATCAAAATTCTTCAGTTCCTTTTTTACATCATCTGCCTGATGCTGTCGGATCTGATATTCACCTTTCCGATAAAACCTGATTTTCCCAATAGCAATCCCCGCAAAGGCGGAAGCTCCCTTGTATATTTCCATTTTGTTTCTCCTCTAAAAAACTCATTTATTTCTGTAAATAATAATCACACACTGGCGAAACTTTGTCAATATCAGTGTTGTTTTCTCTGGCCCCGGAAACATATATGTGCAAGCATTCTCCACCTCCAGCGACCTCTCTCCTTTCTCCGCAGTGCAATCCTGCCCGGTAGGACTTTTCTATTACACAAAAAAAGAGCCTGCACAGTGATTTATCCGTTTTTCTCCCGAATGGTTCACTCACAGGCTCTTTCCTGATGTTATCCTTTTACTGAATTAATTCAATTAATCGCAGGCAGCCTTAAACTCAGTCCAGTTCTTATTATACTGTTCCTCAGCTTCCTGACTTACATTCTTAATACTCTCACCGCTTGTTACACTGTCCGGAACCACCAGGCTCTCGTCTACCAGCTCGTCTGCTGCCTTGTTGGTGCAGTAGTAACCGATATAATTGAAGCACTGTGCAGCAACCTCCGGTCTTAAAATGTAATCTACAAACTGGTAAGCTGCATCTGCATTGGGAGCCTCGCTTGGAATAAACATTCCCATAACACCGAAGCCAAGACCTTCCTCCGGATAAACCACTTTCAGATCCGGGTTCTCTGCCAGAGCTGCAGTTACCTGGGAGGTGTAAAGGAACGCTACAGAAGCCTCTCCGTTCAGCAGTGCATTCTGGGTGTTGTCATCCTGGATCATACGCACATTGGGTGCCAGCTCTACCAGCTTTTCACCAGCTTCTGCAATGGCATCCACATCTTCTTCATTCATACTCTTACCCATGGTGAGAAGAGTAATGCCGTTGATCACACGGTAGTTGCCAATCAGCGCTATGCTGTCCTCCAGAGACGGATCCCACAGATCAGAATAGCCCTTAATGTCAAGATCAACCTCCTCCGGATCGTATACGATCAGCGGAATACCTGCACCATATGGTACGGTGTACTCGTCCTTCTCATCATAAAACTGTCCCTGATAAAGAGGATTGATGTTGCCCCAATTGGAGATTTTGTCTTTGTCAAGCTTGGTGGCAAGACCCTCTTCCACGATTTTCTCGAGAATGTAGTCATCTGCGATTACCACATCATAGTCTCCGCCTTTTGCCATGGAAACCTTCTCCAGCATGGTCTCGTCAGTGTCAAAGTTGGAATATACGATCTTACAGCCGGTTTCTTCCTCAAATCCGTCCAGAACCTCCTGCGGGAACATTCCTTCCCATGTATAGAGGACCAGCTCGGAGTCAGCTGCGTATACAGGTGACAGACTGCCACAGATTGCTGCTGCAGCAAGAATTACCGCAAATACCTTTTTCTTCATAATCATTCTCCTCTTCTTCAAAAACACAGCCGGCTTCTGCCAGCCACGTTTCCGTTTTTATAAATTTCCATGTTTACTCTGCCTTGATCTTCGTCCACAGCTCCGCATATTTCTGCTTGATTTTCGGTTCCTGATAGCGGAAGATCTCGCTGTTTGGATTTTCAAAATCCGGGATGTAGGAGGAAACGCCCTCATACTCTCCGGTGATCATAGTTTCGTAAACACTCTTTACAGGAGAAGTATAACCTACTTCTTCCGTATTGGAAAGAGCAGATTCTTCATTTAGCATAAAATTAATAAACTGATGGGCAAGCTCTGTCTCATTGCAGTCCCTTGTGATAACCATTGCATCATACCAGTTGTTGGTTCCCTGACTCGGTGTGAAGTAATCCATATTCGGATTTTCGCTTATAATATAAGAAGCATCTCCGGAATAAACAACTGCCATAGCCTTGTTTCCGGAAATCATATTGTCAATGACGTCATCACCTGCGTAAATCGGGTCCATGGTATTTCTCTGGTCAACCAGCCACTGGTAAGCTTCCTGAATCTGATTCTCATCTGTAGTATTCATGGAATATCCAAGAGCCTTCAGTGCTATCATAAAGGAATCCCGCTCAGAATCATACATGTAAATATTTCCTTTATATTTGGTATCCCTAAGAAGATCCCAGCCCTCCTGAAGATCTGCCGGATCAACCACAGTCGTATCATAAAGAATACCAACCGTTCCCCAGAAGTACGGGCAGGAATAACGATTTCCCGGATCATAGCTTTTATTCATGACCTCATCCATCAGGCTGCCCTTATTCGGGATCAGATCCCAGTCAATATACTGTAAATAATCCTCTTTAATCAGACGCTCGATCATATAATCCGAAGGGATCAGCACGTCATAGGACTCACCGCCTGAAAGCTTGGTGTACATCATTTCGTTGGATTCGAAGGTTTCGTAAACTACTGTACAATTATATTCCTGCTCAAACTGTGTCAGAAGATCCAGATCCATATATTCTCCTGCATTATAAACCTTCAGGACATGGTTCTCCGCTGCACTGCCTCCGCACTTGATCAGTCCGAAGCCAAGGGCGAAAATCAGCAGAAGAGCGATCACGCGCTGAATCTTTTTCGCATGCTTGCTGGCATGCTTTTCCAGGAGCTTTGGAAGCACGTTGGCAAAAACCATGACAAGCACAATGACCAGGATTACAATTGTGGACAGGGCGTTGATGGTAGGGTTGATTCGCTTGGTCATATTATAGACCACAATGGAAATATTCTTTACACCGTTTCCGGATACAAAGTACGAAATTACGAAATCGTCAAAGGACATGGTAAATGCCAGCAGCGCACCGGCGAAAATGCCATCCTTGATCATGGGCACGATTACCTTGGTCAATGCCTGAAACGGGGTTGCTCCAAGATCCATGGCTGCATTTGCCAGGTTCGGGTCAAGGCTTCGCACCTTAGGATAAACACTGGTGATCACATATGGCGTACAAAAGGAAATGTGCGCCAGAAGCATGGTAAAGTACCCTTTCCGGAAGCCCAGTGAAGAAAACAGAAGCATCAATCCGATTGCGGTAACAATATCTGGGTTCAAAATGGGCAGGTTGTTGATATTTAAAAGTGTTTCCTTTAACACCTTCCTGGACTTGGAAAGACCAATTGCAGTGATGGTTCCCAGCACTGTGGAGATCACAGTTGCCAGGATGGCGATGGTCACAGACACGTAAACCGCTTTACTGACTTCTGTATTATGCAGCAGCTCTGTATACCATCTCATGGAAAATCCCGTAAACCTGGTCAGGGATTTGGAGGAATTAAAGGAAAAAATCATGGTCACCAGGATTGGCAGGTAAAAGAATACCAGACAGATGGCCACATAAAATCTCTGAAAAAAGCTTGTTTTTTTCTGCATGATACTCTCCTATTCTCCTTTTTCCTTGTCCATCCGCTTCATCAGACTCATGGAGATCAAAATGATCACCGCCAGAATCATGGAAATGGCACTTCCAAAATTCCAGTCTCCAACTGAGATAAACTGGGACTCGATCAGGTTACCGATGAGCATGTACTGTCCACCTCCCAGAAGCTTCGGGATAACGAAGGAGGAAATGGCAAGAAGGAAAACCATCATAATACCATTTACCACCCCTGGCAGGGACAGCTTCCAGATTACCTTCCAGAAGGTCTGGAAACGGTTGGCTCCCAGATCGTAGGCTGCCTCGATCAGGGATTTGTCCATTTTATTTAAGGAAGTATGGATAGGAATGATCATAAAGGGCATAAAGTTGCAGATCAGACCTACCATTACGGAAAAATCCGTATACATCATGCTGATAGGTCCCAGTCCGATTTTTGCCAGAAGATTGTTGATGATTCCGTTATCTGCAAGAAGATTCATCCATGCATAGGTACGAAGAAGCATGTTGATCCACATTGGGATGGTTACCAGCATAATGAGAAGTCCCTGGACTTTCTCAGAGCATCTTGCAATGATCAGGGCAAGGGGATAGCCAAGCACCAGGCAGATAAAGGTGGTGAGAAGTCCCAGCCAGAAGGATTTCAGGATTACATTCAGGTAGGTAGCTTCCAGGAATTTGGCAAAATTCCCCCAGGTGAAGGAAAGTGTCATTACTTCATTTCCTTCTGTGGTGAACGCATACAGGGCAATGAGAAACAGTGGGATCACAAGGATAACAATTGCCCAGATAAAGTAAGGAATGATCAGTCGCTTAAACTGTTTCATCAATAAGCTCCCATTCTGTACATGACGTGAATGTCTTCCGGTCCGAATTTCAGTCCTACCTGGCGGCCCACTTCCGCATAATCGGTGGTCTGAACTTTATAGGTGCGCAGTTCTGTTTCTACGAGAATTTCGTAATGAACGCCTTTGAAGGTGACGTTTCGGACAACACCGTTGATTTTCGCCTGAGATGGTTCCACAATGTCAAGGTCCTCAGGACGAAGCACAACCTCGATTTCTTCATTATCCTCAAAGCCTTTGTCCACACATTCGAATTCAAATCCGTCAAACTGAACCAGATAATCTCTGATCATAATTCCTTCTATAATATTGGACTCTCCAATGAAGCCTGCTACGAAACGGTTTTCGGGCTCGTTGTAAATATCGGTAGGAGAACCGATCTGCTGAATTTCACCGTTATTCATAACGACCACGGTATCAGACATGGAAAGGGCTTCCTCCTGGTCATGCGTAACATAAATAAAGGTAATTCCAACCTCCTGCTGGATTTTTTTCAGCTCGATCTGCATCTGTTTTCGTATTTTCGCATCCAGGGCACCAAGAGGCTCGTCAAGAAGAAGGATTTTCGGCTCATTTACCAGAGCACGGGCAATGGCAACTCGCTGCTGCTGTCCGCCGGAGAGCAAGGTGACATCTCTTTTTTCGAAACCCTCCAGACCTACCATTTTCAGCATTCTGGTGACTTTCTGGGCAATCACGTCCTTGTCCACTTTTTTCAGATTCAGACCGAATCCAATATTCTCTGCCACATTCAGATGGGGAAAAAGGGCGTATTTCTGGAAAACGGTGTTTACCTCTCTCTTATATGGAGGCAGCTTGGAAATCTCAATTCCGTTAAACAATACTTCGCCGCCGCTTGGCTCCTCGAAGCCTGCAATAATACGAAGGGTTGTGGTCTTTCCACAGCCACTTGGTCCCAGAAGGGTGAGAAACTCGTTCTCATAGATGTCCAGATTGATTCCGCGGAGAACCTGCTGGTCATCAAAATTTTTTGTGAGGTTTTTCAACTCTATGAGTTTGTTCATTCGTGTGCTCCTTTCCGTCCCTAAGTGGAAATATCCATATATTTCCTCATGCCGTGAAAAAAACGGCTTTTATCAGGTGATTTTTTTCGCTGATTCCTGTGAGCAGACTACTTATACTTCCTCTTTAACTTCTTTATAAGAGAGTAAACAAGAAGGATCACCACTGTAAAAGCCAGCATAATCGTACACAGGGCATTGATTTCCGGCGTGACACCGGTTTTGATCTGAGTGTACACCTTAATTGGCAAGGTAGACAATCTCGGACCGTTAATAAAAATACTGATTACCACGTCGTCCATGGACATGGCAAAGGCAAGCAATGAGCCGGACGCAACAGCTGGCATGATCAGTGGCAGCGTAACGTCAAGAAAGGCTCTCATGGAAGTAGCTCCAAGATCCCGGGCAGCTTCCTCAAGGGAAGGATCCATGCCCACAAGTCTGGCTTTTACTTCCATCAATATATAAGGAATGCAAAATACCGTATGTCCGATCAGCAGAGTAAGCATTCCGAAGGGCAGGTTCAGCATGTAGAAAAATGCCATCAGCACCATACCCAGAATAATTTCCGGTATCATAAGGGGCAAAATGGAAATGTACTCCAATGCGCCTTTTGTTTTCCAGTGAATCCGTGACAGGCCTACAGCGCCTAAAGTTCCGATAACTGCTGAAACCGCGCAGCTGGCCACGCCAAGGATCAGGCTGTTTACCAGTGCTTCCATCATGGCACTGTCTGCGAAAAGCTTTTCGTACCACTGGAGGGAAAATCCGGTGAGACGGACAGGCAGCTTGGACTCATTGAAGGAGAAAATGATGACTACGGCTACTGGGAGGTACATTAAGAAGAAAATGATACCAAGGTATATCTTCTCAAAGCGGGTGCTCCTTTTCATGCCAGAGCCTGTATTTCTCTTCTTTCCAAACTTTTTAACTAATGTATCGTTTTTAGCCTCGGCGCCTTCACCTTGCATTTTCGGATCCAGCACTTCTATTTCATTATTTTGTATTTTTATCATCCCAGCCCCTCCACTTCTTTCGCATTGGTGACCTTGCGGTATAGCAGGATCATCAAAGTGGTAAGGATCATCATGATCACTGCCAGAGCTGCCGCAAAGGGCCAGTTATTTCCCCGGGTCATCTGGTCCTGGATCAGGCTTCCTACTAGCACAACTTTGTTTCCGCCCAGAATATCTGCTATGAAAAACAGTCCCATAGATGGAATAAAGGTAAGGATCACGCCGGACAAAAGTCCCGGCAGGGTCAGCTTAAAGCTCACTGTCCAGAAGGCCTTCGCCTTACCTGCCCCCAGATCACGGGCAGCTTCTACCAGTGACCAGTCCAGTTTTTCCGCACTGGAATATACTGACAGAATCATAAATGGCAGTAACACATATATCATACCAATGACGATTGCCGGGTAGCTGTACATGATTTTCAGCGACTTCTCGATCAGGCCAAGCTTTTTCAGCACAAAATTCAGAACGCCTTTTTTCTGAAGGATGATGATCCAGCCGTAAAGTCTGATCAGGGAATTCACCCAGAAGGGAAGCATAAGAAGAAGCATAGCTTTCTTTTTGCCGCCTGCTGGTAATTTCGCCATAAAATAGCCAAAGGGATACCCGATCAGGGTAATAAAAACAGTACTTGTAATAGCCAGCTGGAAGGACTGGACAAAGGTATCCAGGTACACTGGTTCCAAAATCTTCCTGTAATTATCCAGTGTAAAAATCCACTGTACACCGTGGACTTCTCCGGGAGTGGCAAAGCTTAAGGCAACCATATAGATAAGAGGACAAGCCACAAAAATCAGGGTAAAAATGTAGAGTGGCAGAATCATCCAGATGGTGGCGCGGGTATGCCTGGTGGATGCAGCACTCTTGCTATTGCCGCGGATATTCTTTGCAGATGCAGATTCCTGGCTGTTGCCGTGGCTGTTCTTTACAGGTGCAGATTTCTGGCTGTTGCCACGGCTGTTACTGAGACCGCCCATCACTGATTTCCTCCTGACATATCAGCAGGCTCTTTCGTCTTAAACTCCCGATCTACTACAATTGCATTTCGCGGATCAAAATACCATTTTATCTGCTGACCTGGCTGAATGTTTGCATTCATGCCAAACCGGCTGGCTGTGATTTCTGTGCCGTCAGACAAAGCAAGCAGAACTCGCAGCTGACCTGCAGCGAAATTCTTCTCCTTCACAGTTGCGTGAAGATGTCTGCCAGTTCCCTCAGCTTCATTTTGCTCAACTACATTTTCCATTTCAGCTTCATCCAGCAGAATATTTTCACTTCTCACTGCAAGGGTGAGCTGCTCTCCCACCTTTACAATCTCTTCTGTATAAACGGAAACAGTGTCATTACCTATTTGAACCTGTGCATAAGAACCATTTATTTCTACAACTTTTCCTTTTAAAATATTGGCATTTCCCACAAAGGTTGCCACATAACTTGTCTTCGGATGGTTGTAAATCTCATCCGGAGTGCCGATCTGCTCAAACTGCCCCTGATTCATTACCACGATCCGATCGGACATATTAATGGCCTCTTCCTGGTCGTGGGTGATATAGATAAAGGTAATTCCAAGCTTCTTCTGCAGTCGCTTCAGTTCCAATTGCATCGTCCGTCGAAGCTGCAGATCCAGAGCTCCGAGAGGCTCGTCCAGAAGCAGTACACGTGGATTATTTGCCAATGCTCTTGCAATGGCTACACGTTGCTTCTGTCCACCGGAGAGCTCCGCAGGTTTTCGTTTCTCGAAGCCTTCCAGCTGAACCAGCTCCAGCATTTCCTTAACCTTTTTCTTTATATCCGCTTTTGGTACTTTTCGTATTTTCAGACCATACCCGATGTTATCCGCCACGTTCATATGGGGAAAAAGGGCATAATTCTGAAATACCGTGTTCACATCTCTCTGGTTTGGCTCCAGATTCGTCACATCTTTCCCCTCCAGCCATATACTTCCGCTGTCCGGCTGCTCAAGTCCTGCGATGATGCGAAGAGTGGTCGTCTTGCCGCAGCCGGAAGCACCCAGCAAGGTGACGAATTCCCCCTGATCAATTTGCAGATTGATTCCCTGTAGAACATATTCTTCTGATGTAAAACTTTTTTTCAGATTTCTTAATTCAAGAAATGAGTCAGACATTTGTCTCCTCCTTTCTGGAGCGTGTTTGAAAATTATTCCTGCAGGCTTCCACAAATTGTGACACGCATTTTGAAGAAAGCCTTTTTTAACACGCTCTGCTGTAATGTTAAGTGAAGTACGAAAAAAATACGGGATACCCCTATAGCCATACATTCAGAAAATCTC
This sequence comes from Ruminococcus sp. D54t1_190329_F1, assembly GCF_015551645.1. Lineage (NCBI taxonomy): Bacteria > Bacillati > Bacillota > Clostridia > Eubacteriales > Oscillospiraceae > Ruminococcus > Ruminococcus sp. D54t1_190329_F1. The sequence continues at coordinate 26,387 of NZ_JADNDC010000007.1, read as the reverse complement.
TATATAAACACGGTGCATGTTTATATAGCGCCATTACTGTATATTGCTATATCGGTAACCCGTATTCCCATATAATTCTTCAAAAAAAGGTACAACTTTTCAAAAAAGCCTGGGGCGGAATAACCTGACATGTACCTCATCTCCTTTGTTTGCAATCAAGGTGTATTCTATCATAGAATGAATCATTTGAAAATAGTTATTTTCCCATTGATAACATATTTTTTCATTTTCATTTAACAGATCAGGAGCAGAACCAAATTGGCTCTGCTCCCTTGCAAAATGTTATCCAATATTATATTTTTTACGTATTTCTTCTTTATCTTCTTCAGATATTTTAAGTGCATCCATAGCCTGATCCACAGACCAGTTCATTGTTTCTGTAAGAGTTTTAATTGAAGAAACCAAACTCTCGCAAACTCCTTTTTCATAATTTCTCTGTGCTACATCGTCAAGAACATGTCCCACATCTGTTACCTCACTTTCTAAATCCATTTCCATTTGGATTCCAAAATCGTCCTGCAAAATCATCCTTTTCTCTGAAGCATTCCGTTTATCTGAAAGTAAAACTTCCAACATTCGCAGGATGCCAGACGCTTCTTTATCATATGCATCCCCAAGGCATATAATCACATTTGTCAGAAGATCGTAATTTTCTTCTTTTTCATGTACATTTCCCATCATATTTTCCTCTTTTAGAGAATACCGATTAATTGTATTTTTTCGGTAATTTGGAGGATTTATACATATGAATACGTTATATACCTTCTTTATCTTTTCGTAATGTGAGTTTGTAAAAACCGTTCCATACTGTGAAGAAACCATCCTACAACAATAATAAATGCTACGCTTAATGATGGGATACCCAGGATAATAATTATTCTGAGGTTCCACATTAATGATCAGACTCAATCGATTGTCAGTGCCTGGTATCAATGCACTAAAGCGAATATCATAGGTTACTGTTCCTTCCGCTATGGTCGTATCTTCAGTAGATAGTCCTTTTATCAATTCGGGAGTTTCTTCATCCGGATATACTGGAATTTCAGAAACATACAAATCTCCTTCTATGTATTTCTCTGCAATTTCCTGTATTGCACACTCCCTGTACTCCTGCAGACAGCTTTTCATAATCCATGCAAGAATAATCTTGTTTGACAATAATTTCTTACATGCGTTATCATACGCTGCCTTTTCTCCTGCGGTAGAAAGCATTTTTGACAATTTGTTTGGTACTTTCATTCACCACAAGCCTTTCTTTATGAACTTTATCTACATTTTTATAATAACACATACTGCGTTCTTAAATCTATAAAACTTTTATTAAAAATATTAACCGCCTTTCTTTATTCACACTATCCATTTAAAGATATTTATTGAGCTTTTTCCAACACCATGATACAATAGCTTCAAGGGTTTTTACTACATTTGAGGAGGTTTACCATGAAAGAAATTACAGCTGTAAAAATTAATCCAACAGATTTTGCGCCCTTTGGCACCTACTGTTCCATGACTGAACCGGAAGGTTATCCTTTACAGGGCGAAATCCACAAATTTTATCCCGATCGTATCTCAGGTACCTGTATGGGAAGTATGGGATTTTCTCCCATTGCCGTACGCAAAGATGAGCGAATCGTTAAGATGGCAGAATACCACACAACCACCTGGGAAGGCATCGTAGCTCTGGATGATGATATGATCATTCATGTTGCTCCTGCATCTGCCGGTACACCAGTCCCGGAACTTACAAAGGCCTTCCTTGTTCCCAAAGGATGTATGGTAAAGATCAATGCCGCTATCTGGCATTTATGTCCTCTGCCAGTAAACAACGATGTCCTTCATGCAATGATCATTTTACCGGAATGTACTTATGCCAATGACTGTACGGTAGTTGAGTTTGAGGAAAAAGACTGGTTTAAAATCGTATAATCAGAATTTTCACCCACGATAAATCAGAATTTTTACCCAAGATTTTCAGAATTTTTACCCAAGATTTTCTTGACAAATGGCTGCTTATAACTTAAAATATCTTTTGTGTCTGATAAGTGTATAAATTTTTATACACTTATCATTCCATAAGCTGGAATAGCTCAGTCGGTAGAGCACTTCACTCGTAATGAAGGGGTCGTGAGTTCGAGTCTCATTTCCAGCTTTTTTTATTTGCATCAATCGGATATTTCTGATCTGCTTCGCTACTTGCTTATTGTAAAAAGATTCAAAAAGACTGCATTCCTCACATCTGAAATTCAGATATGTAAATACAGTCTTTTTTGCTATTTTATTACTTATTGGCTATTTATTTCTCATTTGCTATTTCTGTCTGCTTTGTTATTGTCATTTTTTACTGTGGCTCTTTTCTTCACTGTTTCTGCCTTTTTCTCTGCCTTGACAGCTTCTTCTACTTTCGTAGCTTTTTCTTCCTTTACTGACTTCTTTGCTGGAGTTTTTGCCTTCACAGTCCTTACCATTTTTCCTGCAGTCTTATCTTTCGCAGTCTTATCTTTCGCAGTTTTCGCTGCGGTCACTTTCTTCCTGGCTGGGGCTTTCCCGGGAGTGCAGCTGTAAATGCTCACACCAAGTGCCGGCAGCTTCACCTTAATAGAATACTCCCGTTCATCGCACTCTTCTGCTTTTGCTGTCTTCACACGAGAATTCACTACACCCTCTCCGCCGAATTCTACTGCATCGCTATTAAAGATTTCTTTATATTTTCCTGCAAAAGGCACGCCCACCTGGTAATTCTCGTAGGGTATTGCGGCGAAATTACAGATTACAAGCAGCGTTTCCTCTGGTTTCTCTGTCTTACGCAGGAAAGTGATCACATTCTCCTCGTATTTCATCAGCTGAACCCACTCAAATCCGTCATACTCATCATCCATCTGATAAAGAGCAGGCGAACTCTTATAAAGGGTATTCAACGCCTGAATGCATTTGGCAAGTCCCTCCGGCATATCAGTCCCCGGTGCCATCATTTTACAGCCAGGATGCACCATCATATAGGAATAAGCCTCTCTCACCTGTGCCAGCTTCTGCTTCTCATCTCCCGGAAGTTTCGCCATAAACTCATTCAGGCTTCCCACATCTCTGTTTCCAAGAGTCAGAATATAATGCTCAGAATATGCATATAAGGTGGACAAAGTCAGCTGGTCATGATAATTCTTCCGCAAAATCGGATCTACTGACAGATAGAATAGGAAATCTCTTGTCCATCCGCCACTCCACTTATAATCAAACCCAATGTGATCATTCTCCACACTGTCAGTCAGCTCCGGCCACAGACCATCCTCCTGTGCGATCAGAAGTGCTCCTGGATCACGCTTCTTCACAATGGAATTCAGATGCTTCAGAAATTCAATGGCAGGAAGGTTCTCATTGGAGCCATACATATTCGGCGTCCATCCATCCTTTCTTCCATAATCCAGATAAAGCATGGCATCCACATCATCCATACGAAGACCGTCCACATGGAAAACCTCCAGCCAGAAACAGGCATTGGAAATCAGGAAATCCATTACCATAGGGCTGTCATAATTATAAAGCATGGTGCCCCACATCGGGTGGACTGCCATTTCCGGGTCTTTCACTTCATAAAGGGGCGTTCCGTCAAATTTCTCCAGACCACCTGCGTATCTCGGGAACTGAGCCGGTGACCAGTCAAGGATCACGCCTATTCCCACCTGATGAAGCTCATCTACCAGCGCTGCAAAATCTGCTGGTGTGCCATAACGTGTGCTGACTGCAAAGTATGCAGATGTAGGGTATCCGTCTGAGCCATCCTCCAGAAATTCCATAACCGGATGAAGTTCCACATGAGTATATCCCTTTTCTTTCGCAAAAGCCACCAGCTCTTTTCCTGATTTCCACTGTCCCAGACTTGTCTCATAAATGGAAACCGGCTGCCTGCGGTCATCGTATTTCTTACGTTCAGCCATCCAGCCGCTGTCGTTCCATGTAAAATCAGAAACATCTGCCACAACAGAATTCCACAACGGTGCAGGCTGGGTTCTGTTTCCATAAGGATCTGCCTTCTGAAGGAGCACATCCCCTTTCGCCTTAATTTCATAACGATAGGCATCTCCCGCCTTTACTCCCGGGATAAAAAGTTCAAAAAGGCCTGACATGGGCATCTTATGCATGGGGAGTGCTCTGCCATCCCAATTATTAAATTCACCAACCACACTTACCCGAACTGCATTTGGCGCCCACACTGCGAAATGAGTGCCTGCTACCCCATTCATCACCATGGGATGTGCGCCCATTTTCTTATATGCCTCATAATAAACGCCGCCAAGAAAAGCCCTCTCATCATCCTCTGTAAGAAGCCCGCCGAAAGCATAAGCGTCCTTAAACTTCTTCGTCTCTTTCTCAAATTCTATCTGAAATTCGTAATCCGGAATCTTTCTTCCCGGGATCAGCACTGCATAATAGCCAGCCTCGTCCTCCAGCTCCATTTCATATTTCTTGCGCCCTATAACCACTGCCGCAGCTCTGGCTTCCGGAAAAAAGCCCTGTATCAGCACACCATCCGGTGTCAGTCTCGGTCCCATCACATCTCTTGGCGCTGTCTCTTCCCCGTATACAACCGCTTCAATTTCTGGCCAGTCCATATAATCATATACTGTTTTGCTCATAAGTCTCTCCATTTCCCCGCCAATTTTCACGGACTGTCGGATTTCCAGAAAATATGTTAATATTGTTATATTTTTTCCGTCGATCCGACCATAATTTTGATATTTCTATTTTACCATTTTAAGCTGGAAAAAGAAAGAAATTTGTTTGACAAATACACCCCTCTGCGTTAAATTATTGGTATATGATTTTGAAAACACCTAAGGAGGATTTTTCAATGAGTAATCGAAACTACGACGTAACTGCACTTGGCGAGCTTCTCATCGATTTCACAGAGAATGGAACCAGCGCGCAGGGCAACCCGATCATGGAAGCGAACCCGGGCGGAGCTCCATGTAATGTTCTGGCTATGCTTGAGCGCCTTGGCAAGAAGACCGCTTTTATCGGAAAAGTTGGAAAGGATATGTTCGGAAACCAGCTGAAGGCTGCTGTTGAAGAAGTTGGAATTGATACAAGAGCTCTTATTATGGATGAAGAAGTACATACCACACTGGCATTTGTCCACACCTATCCGGATGGAGACAGAGACTTCTCTTTCTATCGTAATCCAGGTGCTGACATGATGCTGACTATGGATGAGGTTCCAGACGACCTGATCCGCGATTCCCGCATTTTCCATTTCGGAACTCTCTCTTCTACCCATGAGGGCGTACGTGAAGCTACACGTCATGCCATTGAGGTAGCAAAAGAAGCCGGCTGTATCATCACCTTTGACCCCAATCTGCGCCCGCCACTCTGGAAATCCCTTGAGGATGCCCGCGTCGAGATTGAATACGGTCTTACCAAATGTGACGTTCTGAAGATTTCTGACAACGAAGTGGAATTCCTTTTCGATACCACAGACTACGACAAGGGTGCTGCACTGATCGAAGAGAAATATCACATTCCGCTGGTTCTTATCACCATGGGTAAAGACGGAAGCCGTGCTTATTACAAGGGACGCCGCGTAGAATGCGCTCCATTCCTTCAGGAGCACACCATTGAGACCACAGGTGCCGGAGACACCTTCTGTGCCAGCATCCTGAACTATGTTCTGGAGCACGGTCTGGAAGACCTCTCCGACGAGAACCTGATGGAAATGCTTACCTTCGCAAACGCAGGCGCATCTCTTATCACTACCCGCAAGGGTGCTCTCCGCGTAATGCCAACTCGCGAAGAGGTTGAGGAATTTATTGCAAAGAATGGCAGATAATCTACATAAAAAATAAAACATATAAACAATAAAAACAGGAACAACTAATTCTTCCGAATTAGTTGTTTCTGTTTTTATTATTAAAATATTTTTTATTCTATTGTTAAATATCCAGGTTGTGTTTCCTTACCAAAGCTGATATAATTATTATATGGGTGTTGCCATAACGGTAGGCGGTTAGTCCTTCAACAGAGGGACTGTGACCCTCTGATTACATAGAAACCCTAAAAGGGAATTCAGTGGAAAGGAGGGCTAAGCCAATGAGTATTATTGACTTTATAGCAGTTGTAAGCTTCGGCTTAACCTGCTTTACAATAGGATACACATTGGGTAAAGATGTAAATAATACACAAAAATAGCCGCCCTGTCTGTAAACTAAGCGGCAATTTTTGCTAACCAGTATATGGACTAACCGTCTATCGGCAACACTCTTTTTCTATACTTATATTAACATTCTGTTGTCTTAATGTCAATTATCTGTATTTGAATTTATTTCACCACGCGAACCTTTGAAACACCTTCAATAGCCTTCAGCGCATCTAGCGCCTCTGCGGAAGCTGCACTCTCCAGATCGATCAGAGTATACGCATACTCACCTTTACTCTTGTTGGTCATGTCTGCAATGTTCAGGCCCTCAGCACCAAGGATCTTGGTCAGCTGGCTGATCATGTTAGGAATGTTCTTATGTGTAATGGCAATACGTCCTACTGCTACGCAGGTACCCATATCACAGTTCGGGAAGTTTACGGAGTTTTTGATATTACCATTCTCAAGGAAATCACGAACCTCCTTCACAGCCATAACTGCACAGTTCTCCTCAGATTCCTCTGTGGATGCTCCAAGATGAGGAGTTACCAGAATGCCCTCATGACCTGCAACTGTATGGTTGGCAAAGTCCGTTACATACTTTTTCACCTTGCCGCTGTTCAGCGCCTCAATCAGCGCATCCTCGTCAACCAGAAGGTCACGGGCAAAGTTCAGAAGTACAACACCGTCTTTCATCTTATCAAAAGCCTCTTTGTTGATCATCTTCTTTGTGGAATCCAGAAGCGGTACATGTACAGTGATATAATCGCACTTGCTGTAAATCTCATCTAAGCTCTTGCTGTGCTTAATAGTACGGGAAAGGTTCCATGCTGCATCGATGGAAATGTATGGATCATATCCATAAACCTCCATCCCAAGGGAAGCTGCTGCATTTGCCACCATGCTTCCGATAGCACCAAGACCGATGATACCAAGCTTTTTGCCCATGATCTCACAGCCTGCAAACTGTTTCTTCTGTTTCTCAGCAAGCTTATCAATATCTTCCTGGTCTTTTTCTCTCTGTACCCACTCAATACCTCCCACAATGTCACGGGAAGCAAGAAGCATACCGGCAAGAACCAGCTCCTTTACACCATTTGCATTGGCTCCAGGAGTATTAAATACGACGATGCCTTTCTCTGCACACTCTTTCACCGGAATGTTATTGACTCCGGCTCCGGCACGTGCGATCACAGCAACACTCTCCGGCAGCTCCATGTCATGCATCTTGGCACTTCTTACAAGAACTGCCTGGCAGTCATCCAGAGTATCTGCTTTTTTATAATTATCATCAAAAATGTCCAGGCCTTTCTGGGCAATAGGATTCAGGCAATGATACTGAAACATCAGGCATTTTCCTCCTCAAACTTTTTCATGAATGCAACCAGCGCTTCCACACCAGCCTTTGGCATTGCGTTATAAATACTTGCTCTCATACCGCCAACGGTTCTGTGGCCTTTCAGGTTCACAAGACCTGCCTTGGCAGCCTCAGCAACGAATTTCGCATCCATCTCTTTATCTCCTGTTACAAAAGGAACATTCATAAGAGAACGGTCTTTCGGAACAACGGTGCCATGGAAAAGCTTGCTGGAATCAAGGAAATCGTAAAGGATCTTTGCTTTCTCCTCGTTGCGTTTCTTCATCTCTTCCAGACCGCCCATTTTCTTCAGCCATTTGAAAACTTTACCGCATACGTAGATGCAATATGCATTCGGTGTATTATAAAGGGAACCAGCGTCTGCATGTGTCTTATAGGTAAGCATGGTAGGTGTTCCCGGAAGAACATCTTCTGTGATCAGATCCTCGCGGATAATGGCGATTACCATACCTGCAGGTCCGATGTTCTTCTGAACGCCGCCATAGATAATACCATATTTGCTTACATCAACCGGCTCGGAAAGGAAACAGGAGGATACATCTGCCACAAGTGTTTTGCCCTTTGTATTTGGAAGCTCTTTGAACTTGGTTCCATAAATGGTGTTGTTCTCACAGATATAAACATAGTCTGCATCCGGGCTGATCGGCAGATCGCTGCAATCCGGAATGTAAGAGAAAGTCTTATCCTCGGAAGAAGCAATCTTGTTTGCTTTTCCGTATTTCTGTGCTTCCTGGTATGCTTTCTTTGCCCACTGACCGGTTACAATGTAGTCAGCAACCTTATTTTTCATAAGGTTCATTGGGATCATGGCAAACTGCTGGGAAGCGCCGCCCTGAAGGAAAAGTACCTTATAGTTGTCCGGAATATTCATCAGCTCACGAAGATCCTTCTCAGCTGTGTCAATGATTTCCTGGAATGCAGCACTTCTGTGGCTCATTTCCATAACGGACATGCCGGTACCATTGTAATCCATCATTTCATCTGCGACTTCTTTCAACACCTCTTCTGGAAGGACCGCCGGTCCTGCGGAAAAATTGTACACTCTGCTCATTTCTTCACATCCTCCTCATCAAATACCTCGTCTAAACTTGCTCCTGCAGGAACCATAGGATATACGCTTAAATCCTGGTCGATCCAGCAATCGAGAACTACCGGACCCTCTGATGAAAGCGCCATCTTAAGTGCAGGCTCTACTTCTTCCATCTTCGTAACACGGATTGCTTTTGCTCCCATTGCTTCAGAAACTTTCACGAAGTCCACACCATCATTTAAGATGGTCTGAGAATATCTTTGTTCATAGAACAGAGTCTGCCACTGACGTACCATTCCCAGAACATGATTGTTCAGAATGATCTGGACAAGAGGTTTGCCGCAGCGAACTGCCGTGGCGATCTCGTTCATGTTCATACGGAAACAGCCGTCTCCTGCTATATTTACCACGGTTTTGTCCGGGCAGCCCATCTTTGCTCCGATTGCTGCGCCAAGGCCGTAACCCATGGTACCAAGCCCTCCTGATGTCAGGAAGGTTCTCGGCTCCTTAAATTTGAAATACTGGGCAGCCCACATCTGGTGCTGTCCTACATCTGTGGAAACGATTGCATCTCCACCTGTCAGTTCATAAAGCTTCTGGATCACGTAGGGTCCGGTAAGCTGGGAATGATCGTAATTCAGCGGATACTTAGCTTTCATATCCTGAATATGCTGTACCCATTCATCATGGCGCTTTTCCGGGATTTTCACAAGGAGAAGCTTCAGCACTTCCCTCAGATCTCCGATCACGGAGGCATCAACTGCAATATTCTTGTTGATCTCCGCTGCATCTACATCAATCTGCAGGATCTTTGCCTTCGGTGCGAAGGTCTTTGTATCTCCTGTCACACGGTCGCTGAAGCGTGCACCAAGAGTGATCAGAAGGTCACACTCACACATTGCGTAGTTGGAAGTTTTGGTTCCATGCATTCCAACCGGACCTGTGTAAAGCTCATCCTCTCCGGAAAAAGCCCCTTTTCCCATAAGGCTGTCGCAGACCGGAGCCTGGATCTTGTGGGCAAGTGCACGGACTTCTTCAGATGCATCTGCGATCACAGCACCGCCGCCAACAAAAATAAATGGCTTTTTCGCTGCTGCGATCATCTGGGCTGCTGTATCCACATCCTTCGGACGGATGGTGTCAACCTTCGGCTCTACGGCTGTGATGGTGTGACGGATATATTCACATTTTGCTGCGGTTACGTCCTTTGGCACATCTACGAGTACCGGACCAGGACGACCGCTTTTGGCGATGATAAAAGCTTTGCGGATGGTGTCTGCGAGCTTTGTTACATCTTTGACAATATAGCTGTGTTTTGTCACAGGCATTACAATGCCTGCGATATCAACTTCCTGGAAGGAATCTTTTCCAAGAAGGGCAGTTCCAACATTACAGGTAATTGCTACCACAGGAACAGAGTCCATACACGCGGTGGCAATTCCGGTTACCAGGTTGGTTGCACCTGGGCCGGAAGTTGCCAGACACACTCCGACCTTTCCTGTCGCACGGGCGTAACCGTCTGCCGCGTGGGAAGCTCCCTGCTCATGGGAAGTAAGTACATGTTTGATTTTATCACTGTATCGGTAAAGGGCGTCATAAACGTTCAGAATAGCTCCGCCTGGATATCCGAAAACGGTATCCACACTTTGCTCCAGCAAACATTCTATGATGATCTCCGCTCCTGTAAGCTGCAATTTCATTTCCTCCTGGTATATTATACTGTAAAATCCCGGACATTTGCTATGAAAGAACCATGCTTTCATGAACCATAATTCTATTCACATGTCCGGATAAGAATCTTATTATTTCGCTTTCGGAACCTCGAGGATCGCACCGCGGTTTCCGGAAGTAACCATTGCTGCATATCTTGCCAGGTATCCGGTTGTAACCTTCGGCTCTCTCGGCTGCCATTTTGCTTTTCTTGCTGCAAGCTCTTCATCAGAAACCTTCAGTTCCAGCTTCAGTTCCGGAATATTGATGCTGATGATATCCCCTTCCTCAACAAGGGCGATGGGACCGCCTACTGCTGCCTCTGGTGAAACATGTCCGATGGAAGCGCCTCTGGATGCACCACTGAAACGTCCATCTGTAATAAGGGCTACAGAAGAACCAAGTCCCATACCTGCGATTGCAGAGGTAGGATTCAGCATTTCTCTCATTCCAGGACCACCCTTCGGTCCTTCATAACGGATGACAACAACGTCACCTTCTACGATCTTGCCGCCTTTGATTGCTGCGATTGCGTCTTCCTCGCAGTCAAAAACTCTTGCAGGTCCTTCATGAACCATCATCTCCGCAACAACTGCAGAACGTTTTACAACGCTTCCGTCTGGTGCAAGATTGCCCCGAAGTACAGCAAGTCCGCCTGTGGTGCTGTATGGATTGTCGATCGGGCGGATTACTTCCGGGTTCAGGTTTACACAGTCCTTGATATTCTCGCCTACTGTTTTTCCGGTTACAGTCATGCATTCTGTGTGAAGGAGTCCCTTCTTATTCAGCTCGTTCATAACTGCGTATACGCCGCCTGCTTCGTTCAGGTCTTCCATGTAGGTAGGGCCTGCAGGTGCAAGGTGGCAGATATTCGGAGTCTTTGCACTGATTTCATTTGCAAAGCTGATATCGAAATCCCAGCCAATCTCATGTGCAATTGCCGGAAGATGAAGCATACTGTTTGTGGAACAGCCAAGAGCCATATCTACCGTAAGGGCATTCAGAAGTGCCTCTTTTGTCATAATATCTCTTGGACGGATGTTGCGGCGGTACATTTCCATAACCTGCATTCCTGCATGCTTTGCAAGACGGATACGCTCGGAATATACAGCCGGGATGGTTCCGTTTCCTTTCAGTCCCATACCAAGAACCTCAGTAAGGCAGTTCATACTGTTTGCAGTGTACATACCGGAACAGGAACCGCAGGTCGGACATGTTTTGTTCTCACACTCAGTCAGACCTTCCTCTGTAAGCTTGCCTGCTGCGTAAGCACCAACAGCCTCAAACATGCTGGATAGACTTGTCTTGTGTCCGTTTAAGTGACCAGCCAGCATCGGGCCTCCGCTTACGAATACGGTAGGAACGTTGATTCTGGCTGCTGCCATCAGAAGTCCCGGTACGTTCTTGTCACAGTTCGGGATCATAACAAGAGCATCAAACTGGTGAGCCAATGCCATGGCCTCTGTGGAATCTGCGATCAGGTCTCTTGTTACAAGAGAATATTTCATACCGATATGTCCCATTGCAATACCGTCACAGACAGCGATTGCAGGGAACATGACCGGAGTTCCTCCAGCCATTGCCACGCCAAGCTTTACGGCCTGTGCGATTTTATCCAGGTTCATGTGGCCTGGTACGATCTCATTATAGGAACAAACGATTCCTACTAATGGACGCTCCATTTCTTCTTTTGTCATTCCAAGGGCATTGAACAGGGAACGGTGAGGTGCCTGCTGTGTGCCTGTTTTTACTGCGTCACTTCTCATAACTTGTATCTCCTTTTTGCTTCATAGCCGGGAAAAATGATCCATTTGCTTTTTGTTTATTTCGAATTCTAAATTTCCTTAGCGATCAGGTCACCCATCTCTTTCGTTCCAACCAGAGTGCATCCCTCAGACATAATGTCACCGGTACGGTATCCGGCAGTCAGAACCTTCTGTACAGCAGTCTCAACTGCATTTGCTTCCTCATCCAGATCCAGGGAAAAACGAAGCATCATGGCTGCGGAAAGGATGGTTGCGATCGGGTTGGCCTTATTCTGACCTGCAATATCAGGTGCAGAGCCATGGCTTGGCTCATAAAGACCAAATTTTGTCTCGTTCAGGCTGGCAGAGGAAAGCATTCCGATAGATCCTGTCACCATGCTGGCCTCATCAGAAAGAATATCGCCGAACATATTCTCAGTGAGAATAACATCAAACTGCTTGGGATCTCTCACCAGCTGCATTGCACAGTTGTCAACCAGCATATGCTCAAGAGTAACTTCCGGGTAATCCTTCGCTACCTCTTCTACTACTTTTCTCCAAAGTCTGGAGGAATCCAGAACATTTGCCTTGTCAACGCTTGTTACTTTTTTGCGGCGTTTCATGGCAATGTCAAATGCCTTGATGGCAATTCTGCGAATCTCGTTTTCGTTGTAGGAAAGGGTATCGATGGCTTTCTTTACACCGTTCTCTTCTACTGTTTTTCTTTCGCCAAAATAAAGACCGCCTGTAAGCTCTCGTACGATGATCATGTCAAATCCGTCTCCAATGATCTCATCGCGAAGAGGGCATGCTGCACGAAGTTCGTTGTATAAATATGCAGGGCGAAGGTTTGCAAAAAGATTCAGTGCCTTACGAATGGCAAGAAGTCCTGCCTCCGGGCGTTTGGATGGCTCCAGCTTATACCATGGGGATGTCTTGGCATCTCCACCGATAGAGCCCATAAGAACTGCATCAGAAGCTTTCGCTGTAGCGATTGCCTCGTCTGTAAGCGGTACTCCATGTACATCAATGGAAGCTCCGCCTAAAAGTACTTCAGAATAAGAAAAAGTATGTCCATATTTCTCACATACTTTGTCCAGAACTTTTTTTGCTTCTGCAACGATTTCCGGACCGATTCCGTCTCCGGGGATCAGTGAAATGTTGTAATTCATAATAATTTCCTCTCCTTCGTTTCTGAATGCCAGCGGAAAATCACCTCTCGCCTGACACCAATGGATAATTGTTATTATAATAACGCACTTTCTTTAATATTTCAACATGTTAAAGTAAAAAACTGTCAAAAAACTGCCTTTTTTCCCATTCTCAAAAAACATTCACGGAAGAAAAAAGGCCCCATCCCTTTATGGAATGAAGCCTGTTCTTAGTTTCTGTCATATTCGGATGAATCTGATTATGCAGAAGCCTGCTCTGCTTTCTCAACTTCGGCAATTGCCTGTTTCCTCATAGGGATACGGCAGTTCTTATTGTTACCGAACTCTACGATCACGTCTTCTTCTGTCATGTCGATGATGACACCGTAGAAGCCGCTTGTAGTTACAATACTGTCACCTACAGCCATATCGCTGAGCATCGCCTGTACTCTCTTCTGCTCTTTCTTCTGAGGTCTGATCATCAGAAAATACATAATACCGAAAAGTACAACCAGCCATACGATGGTAAATCCCATACTCATTCCGCTTGATGCGTCCATTTGCTATTCCTCCTGTATCTTACTATCACGCCCTGTCTTTTTCACCAGCGCATTATAGTATATAATACACAAAATAATTTGATTCTTCAAGTATTTTTCCGATTTTTTATATTAATTTCATTTACTATATCTGCTGTTAATTTTTCCCTCTTCAAAACCAGCCAGTCGCATTTCTTTATATTCTGCAAAATTGCCCTGATCCAGTGCATCCCTGATTTCCTCCATCAGGTGATTGTAGAAGTAAAGATTGTGAAGCACGCAAAGGCGCATTCCCAACATTTCTTTCGCTTTCAGAAGGTGGCGGATATAGGCTCTGCTGTAATGCTGACAGGCAGGACACTGACATCCCTCTTCGATTGGGGACGGATCCAATTCATATTTCGCATTAAACAGATTCAGCTTGCCGCGATTGGTGTAAACATGTCCATGACGTCCGTTACGGCTTGGATATACACAGTCAAAGAAGTCGATTCCTCTTGCGACTCCTTCCAGAATATTAGCAGGAGTACCTACTCCCATCAGATAGGTAGGTTTGTTCTGCGGAAGGTGAGGCACGACTTCGTCCAGAATATGATACATCTGCTCATGAGTTTCCCCAACTGCAAGACCGCCAACTGCGTAGCCGTCCAGATCCAGTTTGGAAATGGTATCTGCATGTGCAATACGGATATCTGCATAGATAGCCCCCTGATTGATTCCGAAAAGCAGCTGTTCTTTATTCACTGTATCCGGCAGACCGTTCAGTCTGGCCATCTCCGCCTTGCAGCGCTCCAGCCATCTGGTAGTGCGGTCTACAGAAGCTTGTACATATTCTCTGCTTGCCACACTGCTTGGACATTCGTCAAATGCCATGGCAATGGTAGAGCCCAGATTAGACTGGATCTGCATACTCTCCTCTGGTCCCATAAAAATCTTATGACCGTCAATATGGGACTGGAAATAAACGCCCTCTTCCTTGATCTTACGAAGTCCTGCCAGGGAAAACACCTGAAAGCCGCCGGAATCAGTGAGAATCGGTCTGTCCCAGACCATAAATTTGTGAAGTCCGCCAAATTCCTTGATCAGCTTGTCTCCTGTTCTTACATGGAGATGATAGGTATTGGAAAGCTCAACCTGGGTTCCGATATCCTTCAGATCCATGGTGGATACTGCACCCTTGATGGCTCCAACAGTTCCCACGTTCATAAACACAGGTGTCTGGATAGTTCCATGTACTGTCTCAAACTGGGCACGCTTGGCACGGCCTTCTGTTTTCATAAGTGTATATTTTGCCATATGTGAATCCTTTCTTTTTTAAGTCTTTATCTTCAAAAAAATTTCTGTTTCTGCTGCCCTGCAAAGACATTTTTCTTTTTACACTTACAAAAGAGTGTAAAACCACGGCAGAAAACTTCATATATTATAGCCCGAAATAACCGAAAATTCAACACTTGTGCGAAGAATCCTTGTTAAACTTTTACATTGTCATTTAAGCCGGGGTATCGTATAATATTACGGAATATTTGCATTTGAATTTTTCACATATAAATAAGAAGATTTAAGATTACTGTTCACTGGTAACATTCCGCGAGGTGTTTTTTGTGAACAAAGTTCACAGAAAACCCGAGAGTTGCGGCGCGAAATCATGCAAAGCATGATTTCTGTGCATCGCGAAGCGTGTTACTGTGAACGGAGTGAACAGTAACGATTTAAGCACATATGCAACAGATGAGGAGGCATATTCTTTACATGAGCAACAAATACACATTAGGAATTGACATTGGTTCCACCACTGTCAAAATTGCAATACTTGATGAAAACGACACCCTGCTTTTCGCAGATTACCAGCGTCATTTCGCCAACATCCAGGAAACACTGGCAGAGCTTCTGGCGAAAGCTTATGGCAAACTTGGAGAACTTACCCTTCATCCGGTAATCACAGGCTCCGGCGGACTTACCCTCGCCAACCACCTTGGCGTTCCTTTTGTACAGGAGGTAATTGCGGTATCCACTTCTCTTCAGAAAATTGCGCCCCAGACTGATGTTGCCATCGAGCTTGGCGGTGAGGATGCCAAGATCATCTACTTCGAGGGCGGCAATATTGAACAGCGTATGAATGGTATCTGCGCAGGCGGTACCGGTTCTTTCATTGATCAGATGGCTTCCCTGCTTCAGACAGATGCCACCGGACTGAATGAATATGCGAAGAATTACAAGGCGCTTTATCCCATCGCAGCTCGCTGCGGTGTATTTGCCAAGACTGACATCCAGCCTCTGATCAACGACGGTGCCACCAAGGAGGATCTTTCCGCTTCCATTTTCCAGGCAGTTGTAAACCAGACCATTTCCGGTCTTGCCTGCGGCAAGCCGATCCGCGGTCATGTTGCATTTCTCGGCGGTCCCCTTCACTTTCTGGATCAGCTGAAGGCTGCCTTTATCCGTACCCTGAAGCTGGATGACGAGCACGCTATCACACCTGAGAATTCCCATCTTTTTGCAGCCATGGGTTCTGCTATGAATGCGAAGGATGAGGTAACCGTTTCCCTTACAGATATGACAAACCGCCTGAAGAACTCCATCAAACTGGATTTCGAGGTGGAACGTATGGAGCCTCTTTTTGCTACGGAGGAAGACTATGAGGCATTTAACAAGCGTCAAAGTGCCTATCAGGTAAAGAAGGGTGACCTTTCCCAGTATCACGGCAACTGCTATCTGGGTATTGATGCAGGTTCCACCACCACCAAGACTGCTCTTGTAGGTGAGGACGGAACCCTGCTTTACTCCTTCTACAGCAATAATAACGGAAGCCCGCTTAAGACAGCCATCCGTTCTATCCAGGAGATCTACAGCATTCTTCCTGAAGATGCACACATTGCGTTTTCCTGTTCCACAGGTTACGGCGAGGCGCTGATGAAGGCTGCTCTGCTGCTGGATGAGGGGGAAGTTGAGACCGTTTCCCACTACTATGCGGCTGCTTTCTTTGACCCGGAGGTTGACTGTATTGTAGATATCGGCGGACAGGATATGAAATGCATCAAGATCCGTAATCAGACCGTAGACAGCGTACAGCTGAACGAGGCATGTTCCTCTGGCTGTGGTTCCTTTATCGAAACCTTTGCCAAGTCTCTGAATTACTCCGTACAGGATTTTGCCAAGGCTGCCCTGTTTGCAGAGCACCCCATTGACCTTGGAACAAGATGTACTGTATTTATGAACTCCAAAGTAAAGCAGGCCCAGAAGGAAGGCGCATCCGTAGCTGATATTTCTGCAGGTCTTGCATACTCTGTTATTAAGAATGCGCTTTACAAGGTTATCAAGGTTTCCGATGCCAAAGAGCTGGGACGTCATATTGTGGTACAGGGTGGAACCTTCTACAACGACGGTGTACTTCGAAGCTTTGAGCGTATAGCAGGCTGTGAAGCTATTCGTCCTGACATTGCCGGTATTATGGGGGCTTTCGGTGCTGCCCTCATTGCCAAGGAGCGCTACCACGCAGAAGGCCGTGAAACCACCATGCTTTCCATTGACAAGATCAACGAGCTGAAATATACCACCTCCATGGCCAACTGCCACGGATGTACCAATAACTGTCGTCTTACCATCAACAAATTCACTGGCGGGCGTCAGTTCGTAAGCGGTAACCGCTGTGAGCGCGGTATTGGTAAGGAGAAGAATAAGGATCATATCCCCAACCTTTACGAATACAAGTACAAACGGCTTTTCTCCTATCCTCCTCTTTCACCGGATAAGGCTACCCGGGGAAAAGTTGGTATTCCGCGAGTTTTAAATATGTTTGAGAATTATCCTTTCTGGTATACCTTCTTTACTGAGCTGAAATATCAGGTAGTGCTTTCTCCTACCTCCACCAGAAAGATTTATGAACTGGGCATTGAATCCATTCCAAGTGAATCCGAGTGCTATCCGGCCAAGCTTGCCCACGGACATGTGACCTGGCTGATCAAAAATGGTGTGAAATTCATTTTCTACCCGTGTATCCCTTACGAGCGAAATGAATTCCCGGATGCAGTCAACCACTACAACTGCCCTATCGTTACCTCTTATGCAGAGAATATTAAGAACAATGTGGACGAGCTTCACGATCCGTCCATTACCTTTATGAATCCGTTCCTGGCCCTGACCTCTGAAGAGATCGTTACAAAGAGACTGACTGAGATTTTCCCGGATATCCCGGAATCTGAGGTGAAGGAAGCCGCTCACAAGGCATGGGAGGAAATGGCTGCCGTACATAAGGACATTGAGAAAAAGGGTGAGGAGACGCTTCAGTATCTGAAGGAGACAGGCCGCCGGGGCATCGTTCTGGCTGGTCGTCCTTACCATATTGACCCTGAGATTCATCACGGTATCCCGGATCTGATCAACAGCTATGGAGTTGCAGTTCTCACTGAGGATTCCGTTTCCCATCTCGTACCTGTTGAGCGCCCGATCCGTGTCAATGACCAGTGGATGTACCATTCCAGACTGTATGCAGCAGCAAACTTTGTGAAAACCCATGATGATCTGGATCTGATTCAGCTGAACTCCTTTGGCTGCGGACTTGACGCCGTCACCACTGATGAGGTTTATGAAATTCTGGATGGCAGCGGCAAGATTTATACCTGCCTGAAAATTGATGAGGTTAACAACCTTGGTGCCGCAAGGATCCGTGTCAGATCCCTTCTTGCAGCCCTCCGTGCAAAGGATGCACAGAAAAGGGAGCGCACCATTAAACCGTCCTCTATTGAAAAGGTTGCGTTTACCAAGGAGATGCGCAAGGATTACACTATCCTCTGCCCGCAGATGTCACCGGTGCATTTCTCCTTACTTGAGGCTGCTTTTAATGCAAACGGCTATCATCTGGAGGTGCTTCCAAATGACAACAAGCATGCAGTTGACGTAGGTCTGAAATATGTAAATAATGATGCCTGCTATCCTTCCCTGATCGTTGTGGGACAGATTATGGACGCTCTTTTATCAGGCAAATACGACCTGAACAAGACTGCAGTTATCATGTCCCAGACAGGCGGTGGATGCCGTGCATCCAACTATATTGCTTTTATCCGCCGTGCCCTTAAGAAAGCGGGAATGGAACAGGTTCCGGTTATCTCCCTTAACCTTAGCGGTCTGGAGAGCAACCCTGGATTTAAGCTTACTCTTCCGCTGGTGAAGGCTGTTGTGTATGCCGCTGTGTTTGGTGATATTTTTATGAAATGTATTTACCGCATGCGCCCATATGAACTGGAGAAGGGCATTGTAAACCGCAAGCACAAGATCTGGGAAAAACGTGTGATTGCATTTCTTACCGGCAGCTCATTAAGCCACAGCCAGTTTAAGAAAATGTGCCGGGAATTGGTTCACGATTTCGATACCATCCCGATCAGTGATGAGAAGAAGCCTCGTGTTGGTATTGTAGGTGAGATCCTGGTTAAATTCCTTCCGGCTGCAAACAATCACCTTGCAGAGCTTCTGGAAGCGGAAGGAGCTGAGCCTGTGGTACCGGATCTGATCGACTTTATGTCCTACTGCTTCTACAATCAGAATTTCAAGGTCGACAATCTTGGATTTAAGAAATCCAAGGCATTCTTTGGAAATATAGGTATTAAGGCAATCGACTGGGTTCGTAAGACTGCAAATGAGGCACTTGCGGAAAGCCGTCATTTCCATCCTACTGCAGATATCCGTGATCTGGCGAAGATGGCACGCCCCATTGTTTCTGAGGGTAACCAGACTGGCGAGGGATGGTTCCTGACCGGTGAAATGATGGAGCTGATCCATGATGATGTTCCGAATATTGTTTGTATCCAGCCGTTCGGCTGCCTGCCGAACCACATCGTTGGCAAAGGTGTTATCAAAGAAATCCGCCGTCAGTATCCGAAGGCGAATATTGCAGCCATCGACTACGACCCGGGTGCAAGCGAGGTAAACCAGCTGAACCGAATTAAATTAATGCTTTCTACTGCACAGAAGAATTTGAAGGCAGAAGAGGCGAAAAATAACAACTAGCCTCGGTTCGTATTCCGAAAAAATACAACACGAAAGCCCTCAGAGTTGCCGCTCTGAGGGCTTTCGTGTTGCATACATTGAACATATCGCTTCTTTCTTGCCGAATGGCATTATAACCTATGCATATCTAAAAGTCAATATATTATAATTTTAATAGCATATTTAAAAACCATGTTCTAAAACGGCAGTTTCCCTGCAATTTTCTTCAGGTAGGCACCGCCTGGCATCATGGCAAACTGCTCATCAGATGGCTTGCTCACTGCCAGATATACAATAAAATAGGCAACCATTCCAAGAACCACTGCGATTCCAAGGCTGATAAAATTGGAATGGATCAGCTTATAAATTCCATAATAGGAAAATCCAGCCACTACAGCCATAGGCACAGATGCCAGAAGTGGATTCAGATAAGCACTTCTCCATGGATTTTTGTACTGCATATACTGTTTCATCGCCCGCTCGTTCAACAGACACATAACAACCGCATAAATAATCATAGCCACTACAATGGCATATACGCCAAGGTCAGTTGCAAACAGCAGAATTGCCATGGCGATCACATCCACCACCAGGGCAATTGCCGCATTGATCATGGGGATATTGGGCTTTCCGATTCCCTGTAGCACACCATTGGAAATATTGGAATTTCCATTGAGGATGATGGTAATGACACCAAGCATCATCAGCTGAGCTGCTGCCCCCTCCGTCCGTGGGAACAGAAGCCTTGTGATCGGGCCGGCAAGAACTGCAAGTCCAACTGCACATGGAATGGAAATAAACATACTGATCCAGGTTGCGCGGTCGATCTTATCTCTGGCACTGTCCATGTCCCTCTTGGCATACTGGGCAGAAACCTCCGGAATCATGGATGTAGGTGCTGTACTTGCAAGCGTAAGGGGAATATTGATCAGGGTCATATAATAGCCATATTCCGCGTAGAGACTTGTAATGGTATCATGGTCAATTCCCTTAAAGCCCTGAATGCCGGAATACATATAACTGTTAATAAAGCCGTTTACATTGTAAATAAAAGAGCTGAGGATGATCGGCATTACGATGAGAACGATATTCTTCATAACCTCACCGGTGGCCTCATCACGGGAATGAGTATCCCTTGCCAGTCTCTTTTTGATATTCTTTCGATTTACCCAGTATACAAAAAGCATGAAAAGCAATGCTGATGCAACTCCTGCACCGGTTCCCATAGTAGCTCCGGCAGCCCCCCAGGCATTTCGTACAGATTCTTCCGCACTACTGAATTTATTCAGCATGACAGTAGACATCAGGATTGCAAAAACCGCTACAAAACACTGTTCCACAATCTGGGACAATGAGGTAGGGAGCATGTTTCGATATGCCTGAAAATAACCTCGGAAGGTACCAAGAATTCCTGACAGGAAAATGGTTGGTGCCAGCATTTTCAGTGCAAGTCTGGCTCCGGACATGGATTCCGGCACCAGAATGGACGAACCGAAAAGACAAAAAAGTGCTACTACGCCTCCCATTATGATTACATATAACAGCGCACAGTGAAATACCTTCTGGGCGTCTCTGTAACGTTTAAAAGCCAGCTTTTCTGCCATAATCTTGGATACTGCCTGCGGAATGCTGAAAGAAGCGATCATCAGCAGGATAAAGTAAACATTCTGGGCATAATTGAAAAGACCCATACTGTTATTTCCAAGAGTATTGGAAAGCGGACTTTTATAGAGCATTCCGATGATCTTGGAGATCAATGCCGCGATCATCAGGAATGAAGCATTTTTTACAAGTGTGTTATCGTTCTTTTTCCCCATTTCTTATTGTTCCTTTTTGATATTTTCAATCTGCCAGTCAATGGGGGCAAGCCCGTTTTTCTCCAGAAATTCATTGGTCTGGCTGAAATGCCTGCATCCGAAAAATCCTCTTGACGCAGACAGCGGGCTTGGATGTGCAGCTGTGAGTACCAGCTGCTTCGGATTGTTCAGCATTGCTTTTTTCATCTGGGCAGGTCTTCCCCAGAGAAGATATACGATCGGGCGGTCCTGATCATTCAGGGTCTGGATAACCGCATCGGTAAACTGTTCCCAGCCGATTCCTCTGTGTGAAAACGCCTGGTGGGCGCGGACAGTCAGTACTGTGTTCAGAAGAAATACGCCTTGTTTTGCCCATTTTTCCAGGCAGCCGTTGTCAGGAATATAGCAGCCCAGGTCGCTGTGGAGTTCTTTATAAATGTTTACCAGAGACGGGGGAATGTCTATATCTTCTCTTACAGAGAAGCAAAGGCCGTTGGCCTGTCCATCGTTATGATAGGGATCCTGACCCAGAATAACTACTTTTACATCGTTTAACGGGGTGTATTCGAAAGCATTAAACATATCCTGGGGCGGTGGGAATACTTTTCTGGTGCGGTATTCTTCCATTATTGTTTTATATAGTTTGGCATAATAGGGCTGATGAAATTCATTCTTCAGCGCGACCTGCCAGTCTCCTGATATCTGGCCCATTTTAATTACCACCTCATCTTGCGTATTTTATCGTAACTAGAGCCTTTTTCAAACACGCTCTAGTGAACTACCTTCGCAGCTGCATCGCAAAATAACACCTGCTGAATAGTTATTTTCTATCGTCTTACCGGAACACCTTTTTCAGCCAGGTAATCCTTCACCTGAGAAATTTCCAGTTCTTTATAGTGGAACAGGGAAGCTGCCAGAACTGCATCGGCACCGCCGTCGGTAAGGCCTTCGTAGAAGTGTTCCAGGGTACCGGCACCACCGGAAGCGATGACCGGGATGGATACGGCATCAGATACTGCGCGGGTTAATGGGATGTCGTAGCCAGCCTTGGTACCATCACAGTCCATGCTGGTAAGGAGGATTTCTCCTGCACCAAGGGCTTCTGCTTTCTTCGCCCACTCAATGGCATCAATGCCTGTATCCAAACGACCGCCATGCTTATAGATGTTCCAGCCGCCGTCAGGACGACGCTTAGCGTCAATGGCAACTACTACACACTGGCTGCCGAATTTATCTGCTGCCTCACGGATTAATTCCGGACGGTCAATGGCTGCGGAGTTTACAGAAATCTTGTCTGCACCTTCGCGGAGCAGCTTCCGGAAATCATCTACAGTACGGATCCCGCCGCCAACTGTAAATGGAATGAATACGTTGGCTGCAACTTTTCGCACCATATCTACTACTGTGTCACGCTGTTCACAGGAGGCTGTAATGTCAAGAAATACCACTTCATCTGCTCCTGCTGCGTCGTATGCTTTCGCAATTTCCACAGGATCTCCTGCATCCTTCAGGTCTACGAAATTAACACCTTTCACTACTCGTCCATTATTTACATCCAGACAGGGAATAATTCGCTTTGTAAACATAATTATGCCTCCTTCCCAAACTTCGCAAAATTCTCCAGTATTTTCAGACCGTACTTGCTGCTCTTCTCCGGGTGGAACTGGCAGGCAAATATGTTGTCCTTTTCAACGGAGGCATGAATAGTTACGCCATACTGCGCAGTCGCCTTCACGATTTCAGGTTCTTTTGCCTGAAGGTAGTAGGAATGAACAAAGTAGACGTAAGTCTCTTCCGGAATTCCTTTAAACAGGCGGCCATCATTCTGAAGGTGAAGAGAATTCCATCCCATGTGAGGAATTTTAAGTCCAGGAGCCGGGGGAATCTTCACGATCTTACCTTTCAAAATTCCAAGTCCCTCCACTCCCGGAGTTTCGTCACTGGATTCGAAAAGGAGCTGCAGACCCAGACAGATTCCAAGGAATGGAGTTCCTTTCTCTGTAAGCTCCCGGATCACAGGAACAAGTCCGAATTTATTCAGATTATTCATGGCATCTCCAAAGCTTCCAACACCTGGAAGGATTACTTTATCCGCACTCAGTAATACCTGAGGATCTCTGGAAACTACAGTTTCCTCTCCAAGGTAATGAAGGGCTTTTTCCACACTTTTTATATTGCCTGCATCATAATCGATTATTGCTATCATTCGGGCTCCTCCTGTTGTCTGTTTTTCGTCAATACTGCGTCTATTGTGTGCAGCATTTTCTGCCATCATATAAATGCTTTTAATCAGCAAATACTGCCTTCCCAAAGCACAATATTGCTGAACATACACTTTCATATTCTTACAGTATAACGCAAAAACAGGCGGTTGCAAAGAGCTAATTCCATGCTGCCGCCTGTTTTGTTAGTTTGTATTGTCTTTCCCGATCAGCACTGCTTTTTTTATGAAAAATTACAATTATCTTCTCTTTCAAGCACCAGATTTCCAGCCTGAAGATTGACTATTTTTACTTTATTTCCGATCCAGGGTAAACCAGAATTCCACCCCGTTATCAAAGTTCTGAACACCGTACTGCTGATTCATACCTTCCATAATAGCCTTTACAATAGAAAGTCCGATTCCGCTTCCGCCATACTCTCTGGTACGTGCTTTGTCTACCTTGTAGAACTTGTTCCACAAATTCGGGAGATCGGCTTCCGGGATTGGGGTTCCGGTATTAAATACCGTTACTTTCACTCTGTCTTCCTGTTTCTGGACTTTGATCTCCACGATTTTTTCTCCATCCAGATGATGCAGGGCATTGCTTACATAATTCGTCACAACTTCTTCTGTCTTAAACTCATCTGCCCAGACATAAAGAGGCTCTGTCTCATTAAAAATCACCCGGGCTTCTTTCTGCCTGATCATGATATCCATGGTGGAAAGAACGCCTTTGATCAATGCAGTCAGGTCAAAACGCTCCATAACAGCTGCGTCTTTTCCGGATTCCAGCTGATTCAGCGTAAGAAGATTCTTTACCAGCTTATTCATCTTGGCAGCTTCATCAATAATGACGTCACAGTAAAAATCCATGCTTTCCGGATCATCATTAATGTTCTCCTTCAGACCTTCTGCATACCCCTGCACAAGAGCAATGGGTGTCTTCAGCTCATGGGAAACATTATCCAGAAACTCTTTTCGCATTTCATCGATTTTCACCTTATTCTCAATATCCTTCTGCAGCTCATTGTTTGCAGATTTCAGCTCGGAAATGGTATGCTCCAGCTGACTGGACATCTTGTTAAAATTATCTCCCAGCACATCAATTTCATTGCCGGCCTTGCTTTTATATCTGGCTTCAAAATCAAGATCTGTCATCTTACGGGAAAGCTCCGTCAGCTCGGAAATAGGTCTGGTCAGCTTTCTGGTTACTGCCATAATACACATTCCACTTATAACAATAATGACAATTCCTACAAAGAAATAAAACTTATTGGAAATATTTGCGCTTTCCTGGATACTTTCCAGAGGGCTTCGGATCAGGAAATAATTGCCGTTGTCAAACTTTCCCCAGCACTCTACATAATCCATGCCAACGAAACGGTCATGTACCTGCTGAACCACACAGTTATCTGTCTGTTTCAGAATTGTGCCTTTTCCGTTATCCATGTCAAGATCACTGGCATAACCAAAAAACAGCTTGCTTCTCAGCTGATCTTCATTCTCCGGCCAGCACAGATATTTCGTATTATCCTCATTGACAACCACCCAGGTCAGATTATTCCTGGAGCTTTCCTGAATGATCTCAGAAGACAATTCTTCCTGCTCGCTTTCCACATCGTCCTCTGTCATAGAATCCGTGTTGATCTGACTCAGCACTTCCCTTGCTTCCAGAAGAGTTTCCGTCTTTTTTGACACATAATATTTTTCCAGAAATGCTCCGTTGATCATGGAAATCGTGAGAATGGAAAGGAATAAAAGACCTATAAATGTAAACGTGATCTGGTGCTTTATGGAGCGGATTTTCTTTGGCTTCTTTGATTTCTTCATCACTCTACCTCAAACTTGTAACCCATTCCCCATACGGTCTTGATGTACTCACCTTTATCCCCCATTTTACTTCTTAATTTCTTCACATGTGTGTCAATGGTTCTGGCATCTCCGAAATAATCATAATTCCAAACAGAATTAAGGATTTTTTCCCTGGAAAGAGCAATTCCCTGATTTTCCAAAAAGTAAGTAAGAAGCTCAAATTCCTTAAAGCTAAGATCCATAGGCTTGTCATCGACTGTTGCAAGATGGGCAGCCTTATCGATCACAATTCCCCCTGCGCTGAGCACATCTTCCGCTCCGGTCTGTCCGGTACGGCGAAGGATAGCTTCTACTCTGGCTACCAAGATCTTCGGGCTGAATGGCTTGGAAATATACTCATCCACACCCAGGTCAAAACCAAGAAGCTCATCACGCTCATCTCCTCTTGCTGTCAGCATAATGATCGGCACTTTGGAATTCTTGCGCACCTCACGGCATACTTCCCAGCCGTCCATCTTTGGCATCATTACATCCAGGATGATCAGGGCAATATCTTTTTCTTTATAAAAGATATCCATGGCTTCCTCTCCATCTCCTGCTTCCAGCACCTGAAAATTCTTCTTTGTTAAAAAGTCTTTTACAAGCTTTCTCATTCGGCTTTCATCATCCACTACAAGGATTTTTAATGTATCCATATCTTGTCCTCCCTTTTTGGTCAACCTCATTTATCGCATGGTTTTTATACCTTTTTGTACGATTCACCTGTATCTTAACACAGGGGTATGATGATTTTGTGAACGCCAGCACATTTTCTGACAGATGACTTTTTTTCTGTTTTGTGCTATGCTAGAGCGTGTTTGAAAAAGGCTTTCTGCAAGATGTGCGTCACAATTTGTGGGAGATTTCGCTCGGATGAGGGC
>NZ_JADNDC010000079.1:0-3816 GCF_015551645.1 Ruminococcus sp. D54t1_190329_F1 | reverse complement strand
CGTCGTAGCGGGCTACGACGCCCTCATCCGGGTGAAATCTCCCGCAAAGTGGGGCGTGCAGATTGCAGGAATGATTTTTCAAACACGCTCTAAGACGAGTGAAAACGACAGAGGTTTGTTTTAGTTTCTTTTAAGGCATAAAAAAAGTATATGAGTTTATTCGCAATCAGATAAACTTCATATACTTTTTCTTGTAATCCTGTCAGCTGAATACTGCAAATAATGCCCCATAAAGTCCTGCACTTGCAGCGCCCATGATAAGACCAGCCAGAATGACACCAAGCATTACAGCCAGAACACTGGACTTAAAGTCCATGTCCAGAAGGCTGGCAGCCAGGGTTCCGGTCCAGGCACCTGTGCCGGGAAGAGGAATTCCTACGAAGAGCAGAAGCGCTACGAATAATCCGCGGCCGGCCTTTGCCTGAAGGGCCTTTCCTCCTTTTTCCCCTTTTTCAAGACAGAAGGTAAAGAAGCGCCCGATCACCGGTTTATCCTTGCCCCACTCCAGAACCTTGCGGGCGAAGAAATAGATAAAAGGTACTGGAAGCATGTTTCCGATAATGGCGATAATGTACGCCGGAACCAGCGGAATTCCGAAGCCTACAGCATATGGGATCGCGCCTCGCAGCTCAATCAGCGGTACCATAGAAATAAGAAAAACGATTAGATAACTTTTCATGTTTAAAATCTCCTCTAATTTCAATCCAATAATATTCGACTTATTATACACGAAAAAAAACGAATTGAACAGGGCAAAAAAAGAAATTACTATATTAATACAGGAAAAAGAAAGCATTTATGCTACATCATAGAAAAAGAAAGATTTTATGCCAAACCTATTGACAGAAGTTATTTAAATGCTATAATAAAAACAAACATATGAATAATTGTTCATATGAAAAAGAGAACATTTTCAAAAGGAGACCACTACCATGAAAAAAACTTACAAGATCGATGTTGACTGCGCAAACTGTGCAAACAAGATGGAGGAAGCTGCTAAGAACACTGCTGGTGTTAAGGATGCGACTGTAAACTTCATGACTCTGAAAATGATCGTTGAGTTTGAAGATGGACAGGAGCCGAAGGCTGTTATGCAGGAAGTCCTGAAGAACTGTAAGAAAGTAGAAGACGACTGCGAGATCTTCTTATAAAAACAATGAGGAAAAGCAGTTACTAGAGCGTGTTTGAAAAATCATTCCCGCAATCTGCACGCCCCACTTTGCAGTATATTTTGCCCGAGTTCGGTTGCCGTAGCCCGCTACGGCGCCCTCATCCGGGCGAAATCTCCCACAAATTGTGACGCACATCTTGCAGAAAGCTTTTTTCAAACACGTTCTAGGCACAGAATGAACGGTAAGACAATGACCGGACAGGATGTACTCTGTTCAGTCACGCAAATGAATTAAGCGAATATGTCGCGTGCCAGCGACATCATTATAATGGAGGCCGTGCCCTCAAGGCATGTGAAAGAATATGAACAAGAAGCAGAAAAAAGTATTGATCAGAATTATTATTGCTTTTGTCCTTTTGGTTTTGCTGCGCTTTCTTCCGGTAGATGGCTATCTTCGAATGGCACTTTACATGGTCCCGTATCTGGTGATCGGTTATGATATTCTGAAAAAAGCGCTTAAGGGAATTAGGAACCGTCAGGTATTTGATGAGAATTTTCTGATGGCAGTTGCCACAATTGGTGCCATTGCTCTCGGCGATTATCAGGAAGGCACTGCGGTTATGCTGTTTTACCAGATCGGAGAACTTTTCCAGAGTTATGCCGTTGGAAAGAGCAGAAGAAATATCAGCGAGCTGATGGATATCCGTCCGGATTATGCAAATATTGAGCAGGACGGTAAGCTGGAAAAGGTAGACCCGGACGAGGTAGAGGTTGGAACTATCATTGTGGTTCAGCCAGGAGAGAAGATTCCAATTGACGGAATGATTGAAGACGGAAATTCCACATTAAATACAAGCGCATTGACAGGAGAAAGCCTTCCGCGAGATGCGAAAGTGGGAGATGAGGTCATCAGCGGCTGCATTAACATGACAGGTGTATTGAAAATTCGCACCACGAAGGAATTTGGTGAATCTACGGTTTCCAAGATCCTGGACCTTGTTGAGAACTCAAGCTCCAAGAAATCCAGATCTGAAAACTTTATTTCAAAATTTGCGAAATATTATACCCCGGCAGTCTGCTACAGTGCTCTGGCACTTGCAGTCATTCCGCCTCTTTGTAGAATGCTGTTTATGGGACTTTCTCCGGAATGGGGAGACTGGATCTACCGTGCTCTGACGTTCCTTGTAATCAGCTGTCCATGTGCACTGGTGATCAGTATTCCTCTCAGTTTCTTTGCTGGAATCGGTGGTGCCAGCAATCAAGGCGTTCTGGTAAAAGGCTCCAACTATCTGGAGACACTTTCCCAGACGAAGATTGTTGTTTTTGATAAAACAGGTACTATGACAAAGGGCGTATTCGAGGTCAGCGGAATTCACCATAATGAGATGGAGGATGCAAAGCTTCTGGAATATGCGGCATATGCAGAGTGTTCTTCCTCACACCCCATCAGCAAAAGCCTTCAGAAAGCATATGGCAAGCCAATCGACCGCAGCCGTGTCACAGACATTGAGGAAATCGGTGGAAACGGTGTTATTGCAAAGGTGGAAGGCGTGTCTGTAGCTGCCGGCAACGCGAAGCTGATGAATCGTCTGGGTATTGCGTACAAAGAGTGCCATCATGTAGGAACGGTTGTCCATATGGCTGTGGATGGAAAATATGCCGGTCACATCCTGATTTCTGACATTATCAAGCCTCATGCCAAAGAGGCAATTGAGAACCTGAAAAAAGCAGGCATTACAAGAACGGTTATGCTCACCGGTGACGGAAAAAAAGTGGCAGAGTCTGTAGCAGCTGACCTTGGAATCGGAGAGGTTCACAGCGAGCTTCTTCCGGCAGATAAGGTTTCCAAGGTGGAAGAGCTTCTTTCAAACAAGTCTGAAAAAGAGAAGCTTGCCTTTGTTGGAGACGGAATCAATGATGCACCGGTTCTTTCAAGAGCGGATATTGGTATTGCAATGGGTGCTCTTGGTTCTGATGCTGCAATCGAGGCGGCTGACGTTGTCCTGATGGATGACGACCCGTTGAAGATTGGGAAAGCCATTCGCATTGCCAAGAAGTGTATGCGAATTGTATATGAAAATATTTATTTTGCAATTGGCGTGAAACTGATCTGCCTGGTACTTGGTGCCTTCGGTATTGCAAACATGTGGATAGCCATTTTTGCAGATGTAGGAGTTATGGTACTGGCAGTGCTCAATGCAATCCGTACTTTGTTTGTGAAAAATCTTTGATGATGATATCGAGGTATTCAGAATGAAAAAAGATATAGATAAAGAAGTGGAAATCTGTGATTGCTGTGAGGTTCATGAAAATCTTCTGCAAATTGTAAACGAGACTATCCCGGAGGAAAACGAGCTGTATGATCTGGCAGAGCTGTTCAAGGTGTTTGGAGATTCTACCAGGATCCGGATCCTGTTTGTACTTTTTGAAGCAGAGGTGTGCGTGTGCGACCTGGCAAAGGCATTGAACATGACTCAGTCAGCTATTTCCCACCAGCTTCGTATCCTGAAACAGAATAAACTGGTAAAAAGCCGCAGGGATGGAAAATCTATATTCTATTCTCTGGCAGATGAGCATGTTCGGACGATCATTGACCAGGGAAGAGAGCATATAGAGGAAGATTAGAGGTGTCAAGCGTTTTTGAAAATGTCCTAAAATAATTGAAGTATTAGCCCCGGCTTTTTGCTGGGGCTTGTTATATTGAT
>NZ_JADNDC010000078.1:0-4089 GCF_015551645.1 Ruminococcus sp. D54t1_190329_F1 | reverse complement strand
AAGGGAAGAAAGAAACAGTAACGACAACAACGCGGGTGGGGTGAAGTAGTTGGTATCCCGCAACTTTATTGTTTTTTGCCAATCTATCATTGCCAAGAAAGTATCGGGAAACCAATCACTCCCCCTCCCCCTCTGTCGAAAGTTCCTATGCACAAATAAGTCCCAGACAGTACACAGCATTCGGGCAATGGTGATTGCTCTAGCGAGCCATTTCAGGCGCGGTTTTAGCGTAGGCGAAATCCACTGCTTACGGAGACTTAATCGTGAAGGCTCTCCTGAACGATTTAGTCGCAGTTAGCAGTTAGTTCGCTGGAGCGTTGCGCCGGCGAGTGAGCAATCACCATTGTCCGAATGCGTCCGCCTTGAACAACTTTCAACACACTAAATAGCAAAAGAGCGAATTTCCAAGACCTCCCGCCTCTGGAAATTCGCTCTCTCTAGTCACTCTGATTTAAACATTAGCAGTCTTTCTGCCGCAGCACTGTTTATACTTCTTACCGCTTCCGCAAGGACACGGATCATTCGGATAAACCTTAATTTCTTTTCTCTGAACCGGCTTACGAACACTGGAATCATCCTTGTTAGTACCAGTAACCTTAGCCACCTGCTCACGCTCGATTTTCTGCTCCACATGAACATGATACAGCATTCTGACGGTGTCCTCCTGAATGGAAGTGATCATGCTGTTAAACATATCAAATGCGGCCATCTTATACTCAACAACCGGATCTCTCTGTCCATAAGCAGTCAGACCGATACCCTGGCGGAGAATCTCCATGTCATCAATGTGATCCATCCACTTGCTGTCAATGCTCTTCAGAAGGATAACGCGCTCAAGCTCACGCAGCTGCTCTGGCTCCGGGAATTCGGACTCCTTCGCCTCGTAAAGCTTCACAGCCTCCTCCTTGATCAGATGCTTCATCTCATTCTTTTTCTTACCCTTAACCTTCTCAGATGTAAGCGGCTCGATTGGGATGATCTGACGGAGAACACTGTTGAACTCATTCAGATCCCACTCTTCAGAATCTACATCCTCAGAGAAACACATATCTACTGCATTATCTACAATATCTGTAATCATCTTGTAGATGGCATCGCGCATGTTCTCACCATCCAGTACCTGGCGACGCTCTTTGTAGATGATCTCACGCTGCTCATTGTTAACCTGGTCGTAATCAAGAAGATTCTTACGGATACCGAAGTTGTTAAACTCGATCTTCTCCTGTGCCTTCTCGATTGCATTGGAAAGCATCTTGTGCTCGATCTGCTCATTCTCAGCTACACCAAGGGAAGTGAACACCTTCATCAGACGCTCAGATCCGAACAGACGCATCAGGTCATCCTCCAGGGAAATGTAGAAGCGGGATTCTCCCGGATCTCCCTGACGTCCGGAACGTCCACGCAGCTGGTTATCAATACGTCTGGACTCATGACGCTCTGTACCGATGATCTTCAGACCGCCAGCTGCTCTTGATACATCATCAAGCTTAATATCTGTACCACGACCTGCCATATTGGTTGCAATGGTAACTGCACCGGCCTGACCCGCCTGTGCTACGATCTCAGCCTCAAGCTCATGGAACTTGGCATTCAATACATTGTGCGGGATTCCCTCTCTCTTCAGCATACGGCTGATGAGCTCAGAAGTCTCAATGGTAATAGTACCAACCAGTACAGGCTGCTGCTTCTCATGAGCTTCCTTTACAGACTGGACAACTGCATTGAATTTCTCTTTCTTTGTCATATATACGGCATCATCTAAATCCTTACGCTGAACCGGCTTATTGGTCGGGATCTCAACAACGTCCATAGCATAGATATCACGGAACTCTTTCTCCTCAGTAAGGGCAGTACCGGTCATACCGCCTTTCTTATCGTATTTGTTAAAGAAGTTCTGGAAGGTGATGGTTGCAAGAGTTTTGCTCTCGCGTTTTACCTTAACATGCTCTTTCGCCTCGATTGCCTGGTGGAGACCATCCGAATAACGACGGCCCGGCATGATACGTCCGGTAAACTCATCAACAATCATAACCTCGTCATCTTTTACAACGTAATCCTGATCACGGTGCATCAGATTATGAGCACGAAGTGCAAGGATAATGTTGTGCTGGATCTCAAGGTTCTCCGGATCTGCAAGATTCTCAATATTAAAGAATTTCTCAACCTTCTTCACACCCTGCTCGGTAAGGTTGACAATCTTATCCTTCTCATTTACAACAAAGTCACCAGTCTCGATAACTTCCTCACCCATGATGGCTGCCATCTTAGTCATCTCATGGCTGGCTTCTCCACGCTCCAGCTGCTGTGCAAGGATATCGCAAACCTCATACAGCTTGGTGGACTTGCCGCTCTGACCGGAAATGATCAGAGGAGTACGAGCCTCATCGATTAAAATGGAGTCGACCTCGTCGATGATACAGTAGTGAAGGTCACGCTGTACCAGCTGCTCCTTGTAGATAACCATGTTATCACGAAGATAGTCAAATCCAAGTTCGTTATTAGTAACATAAGTAATATCACAGTTATATGCCTCGCGGCGTTCTTCCGGCTTCATGTCGTTCAGAACTACGCCTACAGTCAGCCCAAGGAATCTGTGAACCTGTCCCATCTCGTCGGCATCACGTTTCGCCAGGTAATCATTGACTGTGACAACGTGAACACCTTTGCCTTCCAGGGCATTCAGATAGGATGGCAATGTAGCTACAAGGGTCTTACCTTCACCAGTTTTCATCTCGGCAATACGACCCTGGTGAAGTACGATTCCACCGATGAGCTGTACTTCGAAATGCTCCATTCCCAGTACTCGCTTGGCAGCCTCACGGACGGTAGCAAATGCCTCTGGTAAAAGATCATCCAGGGTAGCTCCCTCTTCCAGGCGTTTCTTAAACTCTCTTGTCTTACCACGAAGTTCTTCGTCGGTTAATTTCTGCATTTCGGGACGCAGATCCTCGATTTTCTTAACGAGAGGCATGATACGCTTAACCTCTCGCTGGCTGCGGGTTCCGAAAACTTTTGAAAACATGTTCATTTAGCTTTTATACTCCTGTCTATCTTTTTAGATGCTATATTGTGTAATATAACTGATTTCATTTCATTTAAAATTATTTATTTTGTTTAACATACCAGTCTATTTTAACACTTTTTGTCATGGAAAACAATAAATATTTGATGAACAAAATATGTCTCCCATATGATATATTAAAGTAAAATGAATTTATACCCCAAATCAGCCTCAAATTATTTTATGTTTTAGGAGAATTTTTATATGATTTATCTTTTTCAGGAACTGGACTTAATTTCAAACGAATTGCTTCACCAGATGATTTTCTCATTGCCTGTTGCACGCAGGGAATATGTTCAGCATTTTAAATTGCCGGAAGACCAGAAGCGTTCTGCCCTGGCCTGGCTGCTTTTGCGTTATGGACTTAAACAGGAATATGGTTTCCGGGAAATCCCGGATTTCCAGAAAACCTCTTCTGGGAAACCATTTTTCCGTGGGGAAAATATGCCGTTTTTTAATCTCAGCCACAGCGGAAATTTCGTAGGCTGTGCCTTGCATGACAGAGAAATTGGTCTGGATATCCAGAAGCTCACCGAGCCCCGGGAATCTCTTATCCGAAGAGTCTGCACTCAGGAGGAGCTTATTTTCCTAAAGTCCCCCCAGGATTTCTGCCGGATCTGGGCTATGAAGGAAAGCGCCGTCAAACTTACCGGAGAAGGGATCACCGGAAATTTCCGGGAGATTCTCACTCTACATCCGGATATGCACACCCATACCATCCCATTAGAAAATGGAACCGGATTTCTGGCCTACAGTATTTATGACGAAAGCAAGCTCCCTGTCCGCGTACTATCCGCCAGGGAGCTTGCTGAAGAATTACTTTAAAATTCAAACTTTTATAATTTTTTCATCAGGGAACGGATCATCCAGAAATCTGGTCACATGATACTGATCCGTTTCTGCCAGATGAAGCTGCAGCAGTGCCAGACCAATTCCAGCTGCTCCGTCAAAGTAGAGTAGGCGGATGAAATTTTCATCCGCCCCTCATCAAACCGTGCATGAGGTTCTCCCTCACACGGCTTTCCGAC
>NZ_JADNDC010000077.1:0-4413 GCF_015551645.1 Ruminococcus sp. D54t1_190329_F1 | reverse complement strand
GACCAGCTTTTACGGTTAGAGGATAAATTGGAAAGTGGCTTGTATTGTGAGCTGACCGACAAGACCCTGCATGACGGATATATCGAATATATCCTGCTTTATGATATGATAGCAAACCGCATTACCATTGATGAAGTACGGGCAGAGAACGGCTGTCTTAGATTGATGAAAAATCTTGTCTGGGAATATGACGCACTCCCTCACGCTCTGATTGCTGGTGGGACTGGTGGCGGTAAAACCTATTTTTTGCTAACGCTCATTGAAGCCTTACTGCATACCAACGCTGTCCTTTATATCTTAGACCCGAAGAACGGTGACCTTGCGGACTTAGGGACAGTTATGGGAAATGTGTATCATACCAAAGAAGAAATGATTGACAGCGTCAATGCCTTTTATGAGGGAATGGTACAGCGAAGTGAGGAAATGAAGCGATACCCGAACTATAAGACGGGCGAAAACTACGCCTATCTGGGACTACCACCCTGCTTTCTTATCTTTGATGAATATGTGGCGTTTTTTGAAATGCTGGGGACGAAAGAAAGCGTGAGCCTACTTAGCCAGTTAAAGAAAATCGTTATGTTAGGGCGACAAGCAGGCTATTTCCTTATCGTTGCCTGCCAGCGTCCAGACGCAAAATATTTCTCGGACGGTATCAGAGATAACTTCAATTTCCGTGTGGGACTTGGGCGTATCAGCGAATTAGGTTACGGTATGCTGTTTGGTTCAGATGTGAAAAAGCAGTTTTTTCAGAAGCGTATCAAGGGGCGTGGCTATTGTGATGTGGGAACAAACGTTATCAGTGAGTTTTACACGCCTTTAGTGCCGAAAGGACATGATTTTTTGCAGACTATCGGCTCTCTTGCACAAGCAAGGCAGGACGGGACGGCGACGTGCGAAGCGAAAGGCGACGGCACGGACTAGCCGTTGCTGGTGTGGCGTCAGCCACGCCAGCAGGTAAAACCCCTCGGTATCTAACAGAGGGGTACGTTTGCAAATAGACAATAGACGAAAAACATAGGAAACATAAGGCTTCTGGCATGGTTTTCTAGCAAAATTCAGTTGTGAAGTCGCCTAAAAAAACTTCACACTTTACAGATTGGGGGTATGGTTCTGAATGAAGAACAATGGATAAAAGAATTACGGGAGAAACGGATTGCTTACGGTATCTCACAAGGCAGGCTGGCGGTGGCTTCTGGTATCACAAGAGAATATCTCAACAAGATAGAAAGCGGAAAAATGAAGCCGTCAAAAGAACTTCTGGAAACTCTGCATAAGGAACTGGCAAGGTTCAATCCAGAAGCACCGCTTACCATGCTGTTTGATTATGTGAAAATTCGTTTTCCCACGCTGGATATACAGCACATCATCAAAGATATATTAAAACTGAATATCAACTATATGCTCCATGAAGATTACGGGCGTTACAGTTATACGGAGCATTACTCTCTGGGGGACATCTTTATCTATACGTCGGCTGACGAAGAAAAAGGTGTCCTTTTAGAGTTAAAGGGGCGTGGGTGCAGGCAGTTTGAAAGTTACCTGCTGGCACAGCAAAGAAGCTGGTATGACTTCCTCATGGACGCATTAGTAGACGGTGGCGTGATGAAGCGTATCGACCTTGCTATCAACGACCATACGGGCATTTTGGATATTCCAGAGCTTGCGGAAAAATGCAGGAAACGGGAATATATCGGAAAGTCCAGAAGTTATAAGTTTTATCAGTCGGGCGAGCTTATCAAGCATAGAGAGGACGACAGAGAATATATGGGACGCACCCTTTATCTTGGTTCGCTAAAATCAGATGTGTATTTCTGTATCTATGAAAAGGACTATGAGCAGTACGTCAAGTTAGGGACACCGCTGGAAGAAGCCGACATTATCAACCGTTTTGAGATACGGCTTAGAAATGAACGTGCCTATTATGCAGTACGAGATTTGCTGACCTATTATGACGCAGAGCAGACTGCCTTTTCTATCATCAACCAGTATGTGCGGTTTGTTGATGAAGAAGCAGACAAGCGAAAAAATGACTGGAAACTCAATGACCGCTGGGCGTGGTTTATCGGCGATAACAGACAGAGCTTGAAGCTGACGACAAAGCCAGAGCCTTACACCTTAGACCGTACATTGCGGTGGGTACAACGGCAGGTAGCACCGACCTTGAAAATGCTGAAAAGGATTGATAAGGGAAACGGAACAGACTACATGAAAACTATCGAACAGCAGGCAAAGCTCACAGAAAAGCATGAAATGATAATCAAACAGCAGACGACCCCTGCAAAAGATTTAGTAGAAAGTTAGGAGTGATGAAAAAATGTGGGAATTATTGAAAGACTTCCTGCTGGTATCTGTTGGAACGGGTATCGGCGTAGCCTTGATGTGTATTTTAAGTGTTGGCAAAGGAGCTGACTATGAAATGAAGAAATTAAAAGAAAGCGAGGACAAATAACATGAATTTCGGGCAAAATTTGTATCAATGGTTTTTAAGCAACGCACAGAGCTTAGTGCTTATGTCGATTGTGGTTATCGGTATCTACTTAGGGTTCAAGCGTGAGTTTTCAAAACTTATCGGTTTCTTGGTAGTTGCCTTGATTGCTGTCGGCTTGGTATTCAATGCTGGCGGTGTGAAAGATGTACTGTTAGAGCTGTTCAATAAGATTATCGGTGCATAAAATTTTATTGTGGGGCTGATGTATGGGTGCTATAATGTGAAAAAAGAAGTAATCGAGGTGTTCTATTTTGAATGAGAGAGAAAAAATTATTCGTTTATGGTTTGATATGTGGTTGAAACAGCAAGACTTAGGAATAGATAAAATTTTTACAGAAGATGTTGTTTATACGGAAAGCTGGTGTCCTAAATATGAAAATCTTAAAACAGTAAAACATTGGTTTAATGAATGGAATACTCGTGGTAAAGTCATTATTTGGGATATTAAACAGTTCTTTCATAAAGAAAATCAAACTGTCGTAGAATGGTATTTTAAAAATGAAATGAATACGGGAAGCGTTGAAGAATTTGACGGTATTTCCTTAATTGAATGGACAGAAGATAACAAAATCAAATCATTAAAAGAATATGGTTGCAATCTGAATAACTATAATCCATATCAACACAGCGATAACCCTCAATTTAGAGATGAAAAAACAAACTGGTTTTAAAACTTAATCAAATTATATCCATATACATAAAGCAGTTAGTCTTAGGATTGACTGCTTTTTTCTTACCTAAAATCAGATTGGAGTGATGAAATGAGCGATATTTTTAAGGATATGCAGGCAAACGTCGGCTGTGATTATATTTCTAACCTGCCCTCTTACAAGCGTAAAGTGTGGCATGAAATGAAGCGATTACCGCTTACGAATTATGATATAAAACAGTTAGAAGATTTTTCAAAGTATGTGTTTGGTATGTCGTACCAGAGCTTAAAAGATGTGATGAAGCAACAGAAAGGACGTGAGGAACAATGCAGGAAACAAGGGTGCTGGTGGAAACGAGAGGAACAACTGGCGAAGAAACAATATCATACTGGTTCGACCTGCCGATAGATGTTGCCGAGTTTGAAGAAAAGTTAGGTATCGGTGCAGAAAGTGGGGATTATCGTATTATCGAAAAGGTGTTGCCTTATGCTGATGAAGTCCACGAACACACCAGCGTGTACCAGCTCAACGAATTAGATTTTATGTACCGCCAGCTTTCAAGTGATATGCAGGAAGAATATGTATCACTACTTACGGTGTTTGAAAATTTAGAAGCACTTTATATTTGCAGGAACGTGATTATTGTTTATCCCGACTGTAAAAGCATGATAGATGTTGCAAGGCAAAAGCTGATGAACGACCCGATGTTCAAACATTTATCCGAGGACTGTCAAGAATACTACTTTGACTTTGAAGCCTACGCTTCTCGCTTGCAGGAACAAGGGAAATTTTTAGTAACGGAACACGGTATCTTTGAACTGCCAGAGTAGGAAATGAGGTGGTGCTTATGATTGACGATATGGCGGTTTACATTGCTAATCTTGGCAAATACAATGAGGGCTATTTAGTCGGTGCTTGGTTCACGTTCCCCATTGACGAGGAAGATGTGAAAGAAAAAATCGGCTTGAATGAACAGTATGAGGAATACGCTATCCATGATACCGACAACTTTCCCATTGCGATTGGCGAGTATGTTTCCATTGAAGAACTCAATGAGATGTATGAAATGATAGAGGAACTTCCCGACTATATTGTAGAGTGTCTGGACGAATTTATCAGCCACTATGGGACGCTGGAAGAAGTCGTGGAACATAAGGACGATATTTACTATTATCCCGACTGTGAAACCATGACAGATGTTGCCTACTACTACATAGACGAATTGCAGGCACTTGGGGACATTCCACCCAGCTTACAGAATTACATTGACTATGA
>NZ_JADNDC010000076.1:0-5331 GCF_015551645.1 Ruminococcus sp. D54t1_190329_F1 | reverse complement strand
CTCACAACACAATGCATTCGCATACCTTTACGAATTTCAAATTTTTCTACTTTTAATCCTGCTTTTTTGCAACATTTCATAACCATAGCTCTTGTTGGAACCCGGACATCTTCATGTCCGCATATATTTGCCAACGGCATTTCCAATGTATTCATTAGCCATACCAATACTTTATTGTCACTGGTCACATCTCTCAGTATCAATCTTCCATTTGGGCGAAGACATCTTTTCACACTGTCAAAAAATGCCTGTGGATCCGGATAATCCTTCTTGCACATTTCGTAAATGCCAGCATGGTTACTTTCATATCTTCCTGCTGCTTTTGTAAACTCTTTAATTGACAATTTTTTATATTTTTCATTTTTCATGCTTTTTTCTCCAATCACTGTACCTTTTTCGCCTTGCATCCGCATTTCTTCATTTTTTTCATATAAGCATAAAACTGCTTATGCAATTCCCGCATTTCATCTGGTGCCTTCATAGCATGTTGACACATAAATTTATCTCCAAAACTGCTTCCAAATGTAACTACCAGCATAATCGCTAAAAATGGCAAGGGTAAAAAGCGAAAAATATTCATTTCCGACAATGTCTTCCCATTTATTGTAACTGTCCAGTGAATTTATCATTGTAACAATCGTATTACTTTTATTATTTTTCAATTCAGTAAGTGCTTCATACAGCTGGTTTTCCCGGACAGTAAGCAAGACAAAATCATAAATATCATCGTTTGGTAGTTCTCCAAGGATCCAATCACACCAGCACCATAAATCAATATTCTCATAAGAATCATTCCTCTCCTCTTACCCCAGTGCCACATCCAAGATCATCATCAAACTAAATCCAAGTTCAAAGAAAAGCGTACCGATATTCGAGTGCTGTCCCTGAGACATTTATTAGCATTATGTATTCCTTTCTGTATAGTCAAAAGTACTTTCACGTCGTTCTACTGTTAGGTTTAACTAACTTCCATGTATAAAAGAAACCGTGCAAAAAGCAAACTGTAATTTCACACGGTTTTCCTTATGTTTAAGTATATCACTTACGAAATCATATAACAATATAATTCTTTTAACAATTTACAAAAAGCCGGAGGTCACAATAATCTTCATGACCTCCGACTCGTTATACTTATTCTACACTGTCCTTACACCCAAATCAGCTTCTCTCTCCGGCTTATCTTTTCCCTGCTTTTCCTGGATAATTCTCTTATTGATTTCTAAACGTTCATGAATCGACAGTTTCTTTTCCTGGCATTGCCTTTTTCTGTGTTACTGCCTTTCTTTCAGCTTTTCCTTCATCCTTAACTGCTGTATTTGCTTCAACGCCAGCTCTTGGCACAGCTTCTCTGCTCTCATTTTTCTCTGCCACCTGCTGTTCTCGTCTCTCCTTCACACCTTTTTCTTCCAGACTGCAAAAACTCTGCAAATACGGCAGTACATGATTCTGCATATCATTCATATTTCCAATCGGTTCTCAGTCAATGCCTGTAAGGTCAAAATCACCGGTCAAAAGAAAATATCAGATATCCTTTTCACAATTTCACCAATCACATTTATTACGGTCTTTGTTACGAGCACGAATCAAGTCAGGTACAATACCGAAACGTCTTATCTGTTAAAATCCTTGCAAAGATTAGTCCAAGCGGAAGCGATGCAATGATCAGAAGCGCAGCTGCAAACCAGGATGCAGAAACGGATAAGGACATGATTCCAAGGTTATAAAATCCACGGTATAAATAAAGCCCCGGTACCATGACCACAATGGAAGGCACTGTCACGGAAATCCTTGGATAACCCACCTTATTTTTCAAAAGGGAGGCAAGAAGTCCGGCTGTAAGTGCCCCTATAAATGCAGCTACTGCCGGAGGTAAAGCTACGAGATCCACCAGTTCAAGACGGAGGGTATTTGCAATTGCACCAAGTACTGCCGTAGAACAGGCAATCCTGACTGGGCTGTTAAACATGATAGAAAAACCGAACACGCCGAAAAAGCTTGCAGCAAGCCGTGTGAGGATCCACATTGCAGCAGACATACGGATCTTTATGAAATCCACTGGCTGCAGGTGAAGGAGCATAGCCATGATCCAGGCAGACATGGTGGCTACCAGAACAATGATCAGTGCATAAGTGAGCCTTTCCATGCCAGAACGCATATCCAGCTTTGCCAGGTCAATTCCGCTGGTAATAAAGGGAAAACCAGGGATGATAAAAAGCATGGCACA
The DNA here is from genome assembly GCF_015551645.1 of Ruminococcus sp. D54t1_190329_F1. Lineage (NCBI taxonomy): Bacteria > Bacillati > Bacillota > Clostridia > Eubacteriales > Oscillospiraceae > Ruminococcus > Ruminococcus sp. D54t1_190329_F1. Next base: position 3,107 of record NZ_JADNDC010000076.1, on the reverse strand, counting down.
GATATATCCTGCTTCATGCTGAATGGAAATCCCAAACAGGATTTCCCCTAATTTCAAAAGTCCTGCATATGCAAAGCATGCCAGAGAAACCGAGGAAACAATTCCAAGAAACAGGGTAAAATGATGCTTTGTTAATTTACAGCGAAAGAAATTTCCAAGTCCTGCTCCAACAAAAGCACAGAACATTTCTACCAGTCCTCCGCCCAGAAGAAAGGTAAATCCACAGCATGCAATGGCGGCAGCCAGCCCCAGGGCTACCGGGGAATAAAGGCCATGAATTCTTTCAATCTCATCCAGATAGCTATGAAGCTCTTCCCCGGACATATTTTTCCCCTCTGTTTCAAAATTGCGGATAAAATGCTCCAGCCGGTTCAGCTTTGACGTATTCACCCCTGTATTGGTAAGACATAACGACTGGGTAAATCCGTTTTCCCCATCAAAACAGGTGTACTCAATGGACATCAGCCCGATATCTGTGGTGCAGGTAATCCCCATTGCTTCCGCCAGGGCATTCATAGAGCTTCGAACTCTCCATGCTCCAGTTCCACAGGATAAAAACATAATCCCTACACGTCCTATAATGGAAGCCTTTTCCGTGATGCTCGCATTTATAACGGGAGTATTTTTGCCATTTTCATCGGTGTATTCATGCCACTCCACGTCCATGTGATTTTTTCTGACCCTCTCCAACTGCATAAAGCCACTTCCTTCAAAAAAGTCTCATTATAATTTCAGGCTGTCATTTCCAGCCTGTTCCATCATCCGTTCCCTGCAGGCAAGGACGATTCCATCAATTTCCTCCATGCGCTGAAGCATTTTCTTCTCAAACTCATGGATAGGAAGGAGAACGCCAAGCTCATCAAAGGGTTTATCGGGACTTTCTTTTTTTATACCGGTCTCCTGTCCATAGAATACGACGGCATGCGGTGCTGCCTGCTGGATTTCCTGGAAAGTCTTCCATACAACGGCATAAGTCTGGGCTTCTGTAAGACCCAGCTTACAGGTATCCGGGAGTGCATAAAGGATCAAGATTCCACGCTGGCGTTCTTCTTTTTCTTCTTTAATTTCCAGTCCGTCCGTGTAAGAATGTACAATGTCATATCCATCTGCAAGGTAAAGCCCGGACCTGGGTACACACTCATGCCTGTCAAATGTCTCTTTAAATTTTCCGTATTCATGAGCGGAAACCATCTTCCCTGCTTCTGGAAGAAGCTCTCCTTCCACATTAGTAAGAAGAACCGGGTTCTCTCCTGCTTTTCCATGGAATTTTCTTGGAATCAGGTAGGCTTCGCGGAGCAGATCAAACATACTTTTTCCACACAATTCCAGAAGAAGAGCACTTACATCCCCATTCTGGTAAGCGTGAAAGAGTACCTGCAAAAAGTGGTCCGGATCCTCATCCACCAGCATATGTTCATCATCCAGATATTGGTAAAACACTTTCCGAAGCCTTCCTGATGCCTCCGGGGAAGCCAGGATTCTGGAAAAAATATCTTCTACAGCTTGTTCTCTTGGTAAAACTGTTTTCATACTAAAACGCCTCTTTTTCTGTTTGGATCATAATGAGAGCTGTACCTGTCTCTTTTCGGGAGGGATTATAGCATTGTTATAGTCATACCGCAATAGGATGAGAGATTTCTTTTTCATATCATATTTTTATGTTTGCCATATCACAGACCGTTGTAAGTGTTTTCCATTATAAGTTTCCATGAAATAAAATTTGTGAAAAATACCGTATCTTATCATCGGTCCCCCAGCAGGTCATTCCCACCGCATCTGCCATTTCCTGGGCATCAACACAGTAGGCGGACAGGCAGGAATAGTGCCTGTAAGGACCAGCGGACATGATCAGCAGGTCGGTATTTCCAGATTCCATTATTTTAGAGGCCAACTGTTCGGTGAGTTTATTGTGCGCAAGCTTCGCCATTTTATAGTCCATATCCTTGCTTTGTATCGTCTGTAGAATAAGCGCTTTTTCATAGGCAAATACCCTTTGTTTCATAGATTCTACCGTTCCGCATTCAGGTGGACATGCTGGATTCACGTTGTAACATCCACACTGATTTTCTTCACAAAACTTTCGGTATTCCGGTTTGAATACGAGTTTTTTTGTGTCCATGATTGCCGTATTTGAAAAACCAAGTTTTTTCGCTTCTTTTATGTAATCCATAAAGTACTTTCTCCAAGTTTTTTCTAATTACCAAAATTTTTTCCATACGCTGTTTTTATACATGCCCTAATAGAATGGTATTTTTTAATTCCCTTGCCGCAGCTCCCATAGGATGCTGGCTATCATACACCAGGCAGATCTGGCGCTCCGGAATTTCATCTTTTAATGGGATCTGTACGATCTCTTTTTTCAGAAGGGATGGTGCTGCCATCGGCTGGGGCAAAAAGGCAAGCCCAAGCTCGCATTTTACCAGAGGCAGAATTTGATCCGCAGTGGCAGCTTCCGTATCCGGGGAAAGATCCAGACCATGTGATAAAAATACACTGTTGTAGAATTTATAGGTCATAGTTTCCCGCCCAAGAGAAATCAGCGGATAGTTCTTTACCTCCCGGAGGGAAAGCTCCTGACTGCTAAGGGCGGTAAAAGTAGTGCCTCCAACCAGAATCTCCTGAAACGGCATGAGCATGATCTGTTTCAATGGGAAATCCACCTCTGCCGGAGTGGAAACTACTGCAAAATCAATCTTTCCGCTCTTAACTGATTCAATGGCTTCCGGTGTGGAATGGTTGTATAGCCTCAGCCGGATTCCAGGATAAGTCATGTGAAAACTTTTTAATTTATCCAGCAGGAAAATATTGAGGGCAGTTTCACTGGCACCGATGGCTACACTTCCGTGGGATAATCCGGAGCTGTCGGCCAGTTCCTCTTCTGCTGCCTGGAACTGCTCCATTGCACTTAACACATGGATATAAAGCCGTTCTCCCTCAGGAGTGAGCTGTACGCCGCGGTTGGTACGGATAAATAAAGTGGTATTTAACTGCTGTTCCAGACAGTTCATGGCCCGGGTAATATTAGGCTGACTGTTGTTTAACGCCTGGGCCGCCTTGGTAAAGTTGTGGTATTTTGCCACATAATAAAAGATCTTATAATACTCGAA